>WTAG01000068.1 GCA_013139755.1 Methylomarinum sp.
GACTTGGAGCAACCGACTCAGTGAGATCAAAAAAGGTTTCATCAGCTAACCGAGTCAAACGGTATGTATTTGGAGGGCCGCCAGCTACTGTCATTTCAACCTGATAATCACTAAAATCAATCTTATCAATGTTATTTTCATCAAATGTAGCCGTTAGAACCATGCCACCCGTATTATTTGGGCTAGCTGTTTCAGGAATATCAAGAGCCTTAAAAAACAATGAGCCATTAGCATTAATAGCATCACCATCACCATCTAAATCGAAACCTTTTTTATGAATAGCATTAAACTCAGTCACTATACTTGCAGCAATTCGACCTAAATTTTGTTGTGCCGGATCTAAAATTTCATCTCTAAACCTCAGTGTACCAGCAAGCTCGCCACCGGTTACTTGCTTAGTGATGACATCAATATTACCTGATGGGGATTTAACCCCAATTTCCATATGAGTGGGATCAAACTCCGAGGGTTGAGTCACCACCTTATTAGAATTCTCATCAAGGACAAGTACCAGCCCTTTTCCCATAAATACACTAACCATACCAGCGGTACTGGGCACCACTGAAATATCAACCAATTCTGCCAAATTATTTAACGCAGTATCTCTTTTATCTAATAAATCATTAGGCTGTTGATTACCTGTTGGCCTGCCTTGTTCACTGGAAATTATGACATTTAAATCAGCGATTGTGGCAGACAAAGACCCAATTCTGTCGGCCATAACCACCATATCAGTATTAATTTGATCACGAATTGCCTCAAACTGGCCATTCATAGAGCCAAATCGACTACTGACTATTTCTGCTTCTGACAGCATCACCTGTCTGGCGGGAATTGATGATGGATCATCCGTTGCATCATTGACTGAATTAAAAAAACTTTTAATTGCAGGCTCCATTCCCACTGAAGAGTCTGCTAAAAGGTTATCAACTTGCCGTGATAATTGATTATATTTATCTACATCGCCAAATGCCGATGTACTGGAGCGTAATTGCGTGGTAATAAAATCATCATAACTTCGAGTTATATTTGAAATAGACACCCCTTGACCAAGATATCCAGCCCCAATCATTTGCTCAGGTTTAGTCACTAAATCAACACGCTGACGACTATAACCCTCAGTATTAACATTAGTAATATTATGGCTGGTGGTTTCCAGCGAACGCTGAAAAGCCATCAGTCCTGTGATTGCAGTTCCTAAAATCCCAGACATTTTTTATCTCCTTATAAATTATCTATGGTTAAAGGCTGCTTTACTGCAAGCAACTCAGGCGCCTGGTTTGTAATGGTTTTACTTTGGTATATGTTCATTACTTTTCCAGCATAATTTGGGTCTGTGGCGTATCCGGCTTGCTGTAACTCGTGCATATATTGTTCCGGTTTTCCCGCCATTTTTATGGCGTTTTCATACCGAGGGTTGGTTTTAATAAAATTAACATAATCATTAAAACTTTCTTGATATGAAGCATAAGACCGAAACCCAGCCATTTCTTTTTTAGCAATACCCTCTTTAAACTCTAATGTTGCCACTTTTTCTTGCTGTCCATGCCATGATTTATCTGCTTTGATATTAAATAAATTATGACTACTTGATCCATCACTAGACTTGATAACGGACTTGCCCCAACCCGTTTCTAAGGCTGCTTGTGCCAATAAAATATTGGCATCAACACCCAGCTCTTTTGCAGCCTGTTGAGCATAAGGGCGTAATTTATTAACAAAATCTTCGGCTGACTGAATTGAACTATCAGTAGCCTTCTTAATTTGCTTTGCCTCATTAGCTATATCTAGCGGCTGAGCTTCATTTTTCTTTAAATTCTGTTTTCTATTAAATACCTGACGCTCATAAGCTGCAATTTTTTGCTCTCTAACAGCGCTGTCAGAATAATCCTTAGGGCTTAATTGTCTCTCAATAACATCCGCTAAACCAATACCCCCCTGCCCAGCTAAATGCATAGACAGCTGTTGATCATACATATCCCGATAAAAATCACTTTGTTTGCTGTCCAAAATACCTTCGGCCAACTTTGCCTGGCGCATGCCTTTTAACATCATCCCAACAAAAACAGACTCAAACTGTTTAGCCACTTGTTTAATTGAGTCAGGTGTTTTGTCTTTAGCCTCATTTCTCAATTTAGCTAAGCTATTAAAGTCTGTATAAACATCGGTATTCTGTACATTTAGCATGACACTTACCTCTTAGATGACAATCAGTTCAGCGCGTAAAGCACCGGCAGATTTAAGTGCTTCAAGAATAGCAACCAAATCACTGGGGCCTGCACCTACCTTATTAACGGCTTTAACTATCTGATCAAGTGATACCCCTGGATCAAATACAAACATATGATTGATGTCTTCCTCTATGGAAACTTCAGACTGTGGGACAACTACAGTCTCACCAGCTGCCAAAGCACCAGGCTGACTAACAAAAACACTTTCACTAATGGTTACCGTTAAGCTACCGTGCGATACTGCCGTTGGTTGCACTCTGACTTTGCCATTAATAACCACTGTTCCAGATCTTGAATTGACTATCACCCTTGCAGGTGCATCATCTGGAGCCACAATCATATTTTCTATCAACGAAGCAAAAGTCACACGCTGTGAAGAATCTAATGGGGCATTAACTTTTACCGATGTTGCATCTATTGCTTTTGCAGTATCAGGCCCTAAAACATTATTAATAGCCTCAACCATACGATTGGCAGTCGTAAAATCTGCATTATGCAAATTAAATACCAATGAGTTTCCTTTACTAAACGATGTAGGTACACTTCTTTCAACTGTTGCACCATTTGGAATACGCCCTACCGAAGGATTATTGACAGTAATTTTAGAACCATCTTT
>WTAG01000547.1 GCA_013139755.1 Methylomarinum sp.
TCTTGTAGTTATAAATTTACTAAACGGAACTTTTGAAATATCAGCAGAAAGACAAGAGTTAAGAGAGTTTAGCCGAGATGATTTTATGACTTACCAATTGCCATTTTCATATAATCCCTACTCTACTGCTCCGATGTTTGAAAAGTACTTAAACGAAGTTCTTATAGACAAGGCAGTACAAAGGGTTGTGTCGGAATATTTAGGATATATTTTTGTAAAAAACAACACATTGAAACGTAAGCCCACGGTAAACTACATCACCATTTCAGGAAAATTATGTTTAGTTGGTAACAATTCGCTTAGTTTATCAGCCTTATGATTTGCTATTGTTTCTAGAACTATTTTCATCCATTTAGAAGGATTTATATTGTTTGCAGCACATGTTCCTAAAAAAGAATACATCACAGCTATTCTTTGTGCAGCATCATGAGACCCTGCAAACATGTAATTTTTTCTACCAAGAGCTAATGGTCTAATTTTATTCTCTATACTATTGTTGTCGATTTCATAACTTCCATTTTCAACAAATTTACTTAGTCTATGCCACAAATTTAGAGTGTAAGATATTGCTTGTCCAATTTTACTTTTTGGTAAGACCTTATTTTTTTCTGCTGTGATATAGTTTTTTATTTCTTCAAGTATAGGTACTGATTTTTCTTTACGAAGTCTCAATATCTCAGATTCCAACATATTTTCTTCCTTCGCTTGTCTTTCTACTGAATAAAGTTTTTGGATTAATCCCAATACATATTCAGCTCTAGATTTATCATTTTCTATAGCATCGTAAAATTTACGCCTAGCATGTGCCCAACAGGCTAATTGAGTAAGGTTATTAATCTTTGATATTTCGTTATAACTTGCATAACCATCGGTTTGTAGTACTCCATTTTTGAAGTTTTCAAAGAGTATTTTTGGAACCTGTTTTGACCTACCTTTGTCATAATGAAAAAATGTTAAATTATCTCTGGGGTTCTGAACTACCCATTGATATCCTTTATGTGTTGCACCCTTTTTATCCTTTGTCTGAACTGGCATTGGCGATTCATCAGCTTTTAGGTAATTGGTGCTTAAAGTATTTTTAACCAAGGTATCGTATAATGGCTCTAAAAGCCTAACTGTTTGCGTAAACCAACCACTATATGTTGATTCTGCTATGTTTATTCCTTCTCGTTTATAAATCTTTAATTGACGATGTAAAGGAAGATGATCTACAAATTTGTCGATTACCAATTTGGTAAGTACACTTGAACCTGCATTTGATTTTGGTAAAACCATTTCGGGCATATCAGCTATTACAACTGTTCCATCTGCTGTAACATATTTAGGCCTGATTATTCTTCTAACATAAATTTCTGCTGGCTTTACTTCAAGTATTTCTGTTATATGCTCTCCTATTTTTTTGAAGTTATCCTGTTTGTTATCTGGTTCAATAATTTCTTCTATTCTCTCTACATTATCAGGAATAGAAATTTCTAAAGGCTGACGTTTTGGCTTTTTCTTGGTATGCTTTTCTATGGTAACTGTTTCTGGCTTTTCAAATTGGGCAGGTTCTGATAAGATTTCAGAATCTTCAAACATTTTCTCCTGGTTAGGGTCAGATACTTTAATGAACTTCTCACTTTTCTTACCATAGAGAGCTCGTCTTAATATTGCGTTTTCACTCTCAAGTCTAGAGATTTCATCAATGTATTGTTGTTCTTTTTCCTCTGCCAATTTTCTTGTTTTTGAAGTATTCAAATATACAACAAATCATCAATAAATACTAGCTGTAGCAGTACTTTTAAGTGATTTTATATCTTTTTCTTTTGGTGATATTATTAGTGTTAATTCCTGCAATTAGCATAACAAGTTTATGGTATTCTACTTTATAAACAAACTCGTTATTTTCTATTTGTAAAACTTCAAATGTTCCTTGTTCCAAACGTTTATAATAAAGAACTAAACCTCCGCTTTCCCATCGTAATAGCTTCATCTTATTTCGATATTTGTTGATGAAGATAAATACATCGCCAGATAGTATTTCGTATGATGTTTTATTTACTATTATTCCACTTAGTCCATCAAATCCTTTACGCATATCGGTAGGATGATTGTAAAGGTAAAAATTCATTGATTCTGTTAATCCAAACATTAGTTCCAGAGTTTTATTAATGTTTGTAATGAATCCATGTCGGACGATGAGACCTTTAATTTTACTCCATTTGGGTATTCAAGTTCTAAACTAGATGTTGGAACTTCAGGCAAGGATTTGGGCGAAGATATTTTTGTAAATGATTCTACGGATACAGGTGGTAATTCTGTCTTGGGTATCTTATTATATTGCCGCCTCCAATAATCAAGAGATGACATACTGACTTGGTGCTCTTTACAAAAATCTTGCTTCCGTTTATGACTGATTTGCCATAGTCCTACTATAGAAATCATCATTTCTCGCTTACGTGATTTAAATTCTCCCATACTGTTATTTGTTTTTTGGTAAATATAAATCCAAAGTTATATCAGATGCAAGATGTACTAGACCGTGGGCTTACATACAGAAAAGCTGCAGAGTAGCGACATCTTTGTATAGCCCACGAAACCCTTGTGTCCCGGAAAATCTTTATAGCACCGATACACTACTCGCCCGTATAGAAGTGCTAGCCTTTGTTTGTTGTTACTTGTGAATATTGGGCTGTGGCGGATTTTGCCTTTTCGGCAAAATACCCCGCAGGACAATTATGAACAGCAACAACAAATAAAGCTAGAAGCGGATAGACGGAAAAAGCGCCAAAAAACAATTATAGCTAATGAAATATTTTACATGTATGACTTTAGATTTTAATATTCAGAAGCACAATAACCATATTAATTCGATTAATGCACAATACGCTATAACAAAACACTTGTTAACATGAAATTAATTTTGTTCTTTTGTGACAAATATCATTAAAACTAAACAACTATGACTGATTTTTGGATTTGGCTTGGTGAAATTTTCACTGATTCATTTAAAATGCTTGAAGCTCTTGGTAATG
>WTAG01000385.1 GCA_013139755.1 Methylomarinum sp.
CTATAGCCTTTAATGGTATTCACTCGGGTATCAAAAACCGCATTTTTTAATAGCACCGCTAACGAAGGTTCTTGAGCAACTAATTGACGAAAGACCTGTTCCTGATCATCACCTTGTGACTGAATAAAATCAGACTCGGCAACCACACCTAAACTACAGCGGCCATTGCTAAATGGGATTAACCAATACCAGACATCTCTTTGCTCTGGATGCACGATAATGCGGATTTTATTTCTATCATACCGAGAACAATCTATACGGTCTTCTATATGAGTAAACAATGATTGTCTACAAGGGAAATCAGACGGTTTTTCTAAATTTAATAAGCGCGGTAATACCCGACCAAACCCACTGGCATCCAACACAAATTCCGCTTCCATTTGATAGGTCTTATCACTACCTTTAATGGTTAACAGAGGTTTTTCAGCAGAAAAATCAGCATCTACCACTTGTTGTTGCCAACGTATTTCCACACCCATGCGTTGGGCTTCATCTGCCAATAGCGCATCAAACTTATCCCGCTGCACTTGAAAGGTAGAATCAAACCCTGCGGTAAATTTATCAGAAAAAACAAACTCAGAGTGTTTGTCTTTATGGATAAAAGCCGCCCCGGTTTTTAATTGAAACCCAGCGGCTTGCACGGCATCTAACATCCCTGCTTGCTCAATAAAAGCCATACACTGTGGCAATAGACTTTCACCAATGCTAAAACGTGGAAACTTATCCCGTTCAATAATGGTTACTTGATGGCCTTTATTTTGTAATAAGGCAGCCGCAACACTACCCGCTGGCCCTGCACCAATAACAATGACATGTTTTTTTTCTGTCATCATTTATGCCTTAACTCTAACAATCTGTTTATCATTATGCGTTATAATTTTGATAAAAAAGTGAGGCGATATTATTTTAACTTCTCCTCACCCAACCTTCCCCAGCAAGGGAGGACTTAAACTATGAAACTATCAACCATCTTAAACCCTGCAAATTATAACTTATAAAATTAATGAAAAAGAAACTACGCGACTTTATATTTCAGGAACTCATTTTTGTCGCAACTCCTGAGCAATTCGGTGATGAGGATGATCTATTAGAAGCTGGTCTCGATAGCATGGGAATTATGCGTCTAATTATGTTTATTGAAGACGAATATGGTGTCACCTTACCTGATACAGAAATTGAACCCGACAACGTACAAACATTTAATGCCCTGGAGCAATGGATTTTAAGGCATAAAAAAGCATGAGCGAGTCAATTATTGAATCACTGAATATTGCTGATAGTTTTACACTGGCGATGGACGAAGAAATTCGTCAAGATGGTTTGGCAGGTAGTTTATGTGGTTTTGCATTAGAACTTAATCAAATACCTGACATTGACACACTAGAACAAAGAATCAACGCATTCAGTCAACATTTTCCTGTTGCTTTAGCCAGCTTACAGCAAAAAGGAAAACGCTTTCATTGGTTTAAAAGGGATACCCCACCCCAATTATTTTTTCAGCATCACTGCCCTAAAGATCAATCTGATAAGGATTTTCAGCATCAAACTGTCAATCAGATTATTAATAACAAACAGCATAGAGAAGTCACTGCCCCCATTGAGTTCCACCTAATTAATGGCAACACTCAAACTACCTTTTTTATTCGTTGGATTCACCCCTTCTGTGATGCCAGAGGAATTGATTTAATCCTGAAATATTTATGTACTGAAACAGCAGAACAGCGACAGGCTTTTTTACAGTCAGAACCTAAGCCATTAGTGAATCTACAGCTAGATAAATACAGCTTATGGAAAAAGCTGATGCTGTTATTAAAAGGTAAACGCTATATTCAAACCATTGATAAGCTACAAAGCATTCAGCCTTTTGACACAGAACAAGCACCTCAACAGTTAAATCATAGTATTTATAGACTGACTGAAGCTCAAACAGAACAAGTGATTAAACAAGCAAGAAAACATGTGGGCTTAACCGGCACCAGTTTGTATTACATCGGCTGTTTAATGCGAGCATTAGACAAGATGAGCCCTGATAATTCTGGAGAAGCTTATTGCGCCCCTTATGCTTTTAATTTACGCAAACAACGCGCTTTAACGCCAGTTATTGCCAATCACGTCTGCGCCTTGTTTGCCCAAGCCCCGCGTGAGATTGTTAAAGACCGTGAGGCTTTGTTTGCTCATCTAAAGAAACAAAATATGGATGTGATTAGGCAGCAATTAGATTACGCCTTTTTACCCCTGATGTGGGCGGGTAGCTGGCTATCACTGGATGAGTATGGCAAGATCCTGCGTCTTTCCAGTTCAGGCAAAGAACGCAGTTCATTCTGGTTCTCTGATGTTGGCAGACTAGATGCACCGGCTAATAGCTTTCCTGGTGCTGAGATACAATCACTATTTCATTTATGCCAGGTAACAACACCGCCAGGACTGGCATTTTTATGCTGTATTTATCAAAATCAGCTTACTTTAAGCTATAACTTTGTAGAGCCTTTAGCCAGCTCTAAGCAAATTGAAAAACTGCATCAGTTAGTGTTGATTGAATTGCTTGGGGAATAAAAATATTAATAACTGTAGGATGAACAAAAGTCTTTTTCGTGCCCATCCTACATGCTACCCATTAAAAACATCCTTTATCAATGTCTTTAC
>WTAG01000572.1 GCA_013139755.1 Methylomarinum sp.
GCAACGGACAGATTTGTTGTTGCGAAACAGTGCTATGGGACTTGTTCTTGTGTTTATTACCCTGTCCATTTTTCTGGAATTACGATTGGCATTCTGGGTCATGATGGGCATACCGATTGCTTTTCTAGGTTCATTTCTTATCTTGCCATCACTGGGTGTGACGCTGAACATGATTTCCCTGTTTGCTTTTATCATTGCGCTGGGAATTGTGGTCGATGATGCCATTATAATTGGTGAAAACATTTATCATTATCGACAAGATGGATTGCCGCCTATGGAAGCAGCAATAAAAGGCGCACAAGATATGGCTGTGCCGGTTACTTTCAGTATTTTGACCAATATTGCTACCTTTATGCCTTTGTTTTTTATGCCTGGCGTGATGGGGAAAATATTTTTTATGATTCCGACCGTGGTGGTTACGGTCTTTTTGATTTCACTGGTAGAGAGTCTATTTATTTTACCCAATCATCTCGGCCATCTAGGACCGATAAAAAAACAGGGCTTACAGGCATGGATTCATCAAAAACAACAGGTTTTCAGTCATGCATTCAGGTTCTGGGTTAATCACAAGTACGGTAATTTTTTAGAGTGGATACTTAATCACCGTTATTTAACAGTTGTTGCTGCTTTTTCTTTGCTGCTTGTTACGCTGTCTTATGCGGGTAGTGGTCGTATGGGCATGTCCATGTTTCCAAAAACAGAATCTGATTATGCCAAAGTGACTATTAGTTTACCCTATGGCTCAGCTATTGAAAAAACCAAAGTTGTTGTTCAACAGTTGATAAAGACAGCCACTCAAGTTGCCGAAGACAGTGGCCAGGCAAAGCAGTTGGTCAAAGGTATTTTTGCTGATATTGGCATAACAGGAAGCCATAAAGCCATCATCAGTGTTTATTTGACTGATCCAGACATTCGTAACAAAATCTTGAGCACCGAACAATTCACCCAAAAGTGGCGAGCTTTAACGGGAAATATAACAGGTGTTGATACCTTGTTATTTGAATCGGATGCAGGTGGTCCGGGCGCAGGTTCAGCCATTACGGTTGAATTGAATCACCGTAATCTGGATGTGCTGGAAAAAGCCAGTGAGCAACTGGCTAATGCACTGCGTGCCTACCCCATGGTCAAAGATGTTGATGATGGCTTTAGTCCAGGAAAGCAGCAGTATGATTTTAGCTTGTTAGCGGAAGGAAAAAGCCTGGGGCTGGATGAATTAACCGTGGGACGGCAGATTCGTGATGCCTTTTATGGTGCAGAAGTCTTGCGTCAACAACGTGGTCGAAATGAAATTAAAATCATGGTCAGATTACCAAAGTCTGAACGTTCTTCCGCCATGGACATGTATGATTTTTTATTATGGACGGATGATCATACTGAAATCCCGGTTAAGGAAGTTGTAAAGATCAAAAAAGGACGCGCCTATACCGAAATTAATCGACGCAATGGCCGCCGAAATGTACAGGTTAAAGCCGATGTTACCCCACGAAGCAAAGCCGGTGAAATAATCAACGACCTGGAAGCCACTGAATTGGCACAAATGACCAAGCAATACCCTGGCTTGCAATACAGCTTTCAAGGCCGGCAAGCAGACATGTCGGAGAGTGTGGGTAGCCTAAAGCTCAGTTTTGTATTCGCAATACTGGCTATCTATGCCATGCTGGCTATTCCCTTTCAAAGCTATAGTCTTCCACTGATTGTGATTGTCAGTATTCCCTTTGGTATTATTGGTGCTATTTTTGGGCATTTAATAATGGGCTATGGTTTAAGTATACTCAGTCTATTAGGCATCGTTGCACTCTCAGGTATTGTAGTTAATGACTCGCTGGTTCTTATTAACCATGCAAACCTGTTACGCCACGAACACCCCGATAAAACCGCTGCAAACATTATTAAAATGGCAAGTATTCAACGCTTCAGACCCATCATACTTACCACAATGACCACTTTCTTTGGTCTTATGCCTATGATTCTGGAAACCTCACGTCAAGCCAAAATTCTGATACCTATGGCTATCTCTATCGGTTTTGGCATAGTCTTCGCCACCCTGATTACACTAATATTGATTCCTTCGCTTTATCTGGTTGTGGATGATTTGCACAAAAAACAACCAAGCTAAATAAACTCTGTGTCCTCTATACTCCGCGCGATTAAGTTTTCGACTTTTATCTTGAGTTGAGACAACAAATAACTCAAACTTGCATGTAATATTTTTAGAGTCGCTTTACAATGCATGATAAGTATATTATAAATAAGTAATATTTATTCATCAGCCTATACTCCATCAACGTTAAATTGATGGGTATATAAAGTAAATGCAGAACCAAGGTCTCGAAGGGTAAAACCTTAACTTAACGATCATGATGTAATGAGCAGCAGAGCGTAAGCTTTTACCCATCAAACCAAGATTGTCGAACTACTAGGAGTTTATTATGAAAAATAACGTTAATCTTCAGCGTCGTAATATATTACAACTTGCAGGGGTTAGTACGGCTGCACTCGCTACATTTCCAGGGCTATTAAATGCCAAATATATGCGTGTATCCAGCCATGCTTCAGTCGATTTTAATCCTGATGTAGAAATTAGCCTAACTGAAGAGGCTATACAAGTACCCATTTTTAAAGGACAAAAAACACAGGTTTGGAAAGTGATAGGGGATGTTTTAAAAGGCCCTGCAAGCACCATTACCAACGAAGAAAGCTATCTTGCACCAACGATTCGCCTGCATAAAGGGCTGAAAGTTCGGATTTATCTTAAAAATAACTTAGCCGCTTCCACCATATTACATTGGCATGGTTTACATGTACCAGCAAAAATGGATGGTAATCCCATGTATGCAATTGGTCATGGGGAAACCTTTGTTTATGAATTTGAGATACTTAATCGGGCAGGGACTTATTGGTATCATGCGCATACACATAACTTAACTGCAAAACACGTCTATTCAGGGCTTGCTGGATTATTTATTGTCAGTGATGATGATGAGCAAGCACTAAAATTACCGAGTGGTGAGTTTGATGTGCCATTAGTCATTCAAGATCGCAATTTTGATAGCAACAACCAATTGCAATACAGAACCAATATGCATCAGCGTATGCAGGGTTTTTTGGGTGACCAAATAATGATTAATGGTCAGCCGGATTTTGTTTTGCCTGTTGCAAGCTGCGCTTATCGCTTACGGCTATTAAATGGATCTAATTCACGTATTTATAAATTGGCTTGGGATGATGGTACACCGATTAAAGTGATTGCCACTGATGGAGGATTGTTAGAGCGCGCTGAAACGGTTCCTTATCTGATGCTTGCACCCGCAGAACGCCGAGAAATCTGGGTTGATTTTAGTGGTAAAGAAATAGGAACTGAATTAACCATTCGTAGTACTGAGTTTTCTACTGGCGGAATGGGCATGATGGGCGGCATGGGACGCGGTATGGGTATGATGGGGCGAGGCATGGGCGGTCGAGGTCGAGGCATGATGGGAGGAGGAAGCTTACCTTCTGGCGGAAATTATCCAATTGTTAAATTTAAGGTAACTAAAAAGTCATCTCGTAAAGATACCCTACCCAAAAGCTTAAGTACCATTACCCCCTTACGCATAGCCGATGCCGATAATGCGCGTTCACCACGTCGTATTACTTTATCCATGAGGCATATGTCTGCATTACTCAATGGCCGCTCCTATGCGATGAACGATATTAGACCGGATGAAATTATTCCCGTTAATAGCTTGCAATTGATTGAATTTGATAATGGTTATCATGGGAGAAGGATGATGGGGATGGCAATGCCTCATCCTATGCATTTGCATGGTGAACAGTTTCAAGTCATTAAGCGTGAGGTAAGCAGTCGCTCTCAATCAGCGCATAATTCGGTTTCTGAAGGTTTGCTGGATATGGGCTGGAAAGATACCGTTTTAGTGATGCCTGGTGAAAAGGTAACCTTGTTAAAACCTTTTAATGATTTTACCGGTTTATTTATGTATCACTGTCATAATTTAGAACATGAAGATATGGGTATGATGCGTGACTTTTTAGTGAAATAAAGAATAGTGAAGGCTACCTATCTAGCCTCACTTAATAAACTAAGGAGCGAGGATTCAATAACATCCGAATTTGATGCCGGGTATTATTAAATACTTCGCTCCTAAGCAGACACTTAAACATGAAGAAAAATGCCTACTCATAAACAAATCAATATTAAAGGGATGCACTGTGGTGGTTGTGAAGCTGTAATCGAAGAAGCCATTTCAGAACTGGATGGGGTTTTTGAAGTAAAGGCTGATTACCCAACGGCTAAGTGTTCCATAAGTTTTGACCCTAAGCAGATACAGCTAAAAGACATATACAAAACTATTGAGGATAAAGGTTATCAGATTGATTTAGAACCAGCCATTAAAGGTAAGCCCTTTATTAAAATAAGCTTATCTTTATTAGCTTTAATAGGAATTGTACTGTTAATGGTTTTTTCGCGGAAACTATGGTACCAATTTAGTGCGCCCGATATTAGTTCTCAGCTTAGTTATGGCATGGTTTTTATCGTTGGCTTAATTACCGGCCTACATTGTATCGGCATGTGTGGCAGCTTTGTTATTGGTTATACCGTTAAAGATACAGAGCAAGGCAATTCCCCCTATTTGTCCCATGTGCTTTATGGTGTAGGAAAAATTCTTTCTTATACCATGTTTGGCGCAATCTTTGGTTTTATTGGTTCGGTAGTCAGTATTACCCCATTTATCAGCGGTATCAGTATTTTATTAGCTGGGCTATTTTTGATTTTATTTGGCATGAATATGTTGAATTTATTCGCTATATTAAAATGGGTACGTATAAAACAACCGATAGCGATAACTCGATATGCAATGAACAAACGTCGTACTGCACGCAGCCCTTTTTTTATTGGCTTTTTTTCTGGATTCCTATTGGGTTGCGGTCCTTTACAAGCGATGTATATTATGGCGGCAGGTAATGGTGACCCCATTGAAGGTGCTAAATTTTTAGCTGCATTTGGGCTAGGGACATTACCCGCATTACTCAGCTTTGGAATGGCGACCCATTTACTTTCAGACAAGATGACTCACCGATTTCTCCAAGCCTCAGGCATCATCCTGATTGTTATGGGGTCTATGATGTTCAATAAAGGCTTAATGAAAACTAAGTCTGGTTATGATTTTAACTCAGTTAGTACTCAGTTGATGCAACTGATTAATACTAATAGCCATTGAACTTTGATTCATTACCAAAGACTTATTAGTACATTCATGCATACTAATAACACCTAAATGAGATATCAATATGTACGCAAATAAATCTAAAGGTTTAAATTCATTTTATTGTATTTTGTTTGCAATTACTGCTATCTATAGCTCAACCATTAGTGCAGACAATAGCGAGTTTGAAATAACTATTGGCGAAGAAAATTATCAATACTCTGTAATACAAGCGGGTGACAATTACAATTTTAAATTTAAAAAAAATATCGCAAACAAAAGTACAAAATTAAAAGTGGGTTATCAAGTACTGACGTCTATATATAAAGACAATTCAATTAATAAAACATATAGTGAAGGCTATATAAAAGAAAGGGCAAGATGCTATGTTTTTGATAGCTACTTTCACACATATACACTGTGTTTTTTACCCAATGAATTCAGCAATAAGAGCAAAGATCGTTTGTGGGGATTTGTAACACAAGTACCAAACTGGAAATGGTTGCTCACTCGGTTTTTCTTACCTGCTTTACTGCTATATTGCTTATTCTTTTATATTTCAAAACATAAACCTTCCTGATTACCTATAAGTTTCAGCCATTCTCATTACCCACTCCGTCATTCCCAAGATCTTTTATCGGGAATCCATCATGGATACTATAGATTCCTGCTAAGAGCTCGCAGGAATGACGAGGTATGTAGTCGATGCTTTTAATGTGGCAGAGCGTTATGGTTAATCAGGCAAACCTTTTTTAGGGTAACAACAAATATGATGACAATGGTCAGAACAACAAGATGTATGAATTTAATTGATGACATTGTTTTCTTTACATAGTGACACTTAATTTTTTTAAACACGCTGTTCCTTACCAATCACCCAAACACTAGACAAATAACCCCTCTATTATTTATCTTCAAGACGCAACATA
>WTAG01000514.1 GCA_013139755.1 Methylomarinum sp.
TTAAGAATTCGCAATTCGGGACCTGACCCCGGCACCAATTCGGGACCTGACCCCGGCACTTTAAGCGACTGCCTTTGATTAGGAATTGATTGTCGTTGCTATCTTTATAGATGAGAACATCACTGGCAATTTGGCTGATTTGACTTCCTAGTACACTTTCTTCTGTGCCATTGTTGATGATGATACGACCATCCATGTCAGAGTCACGAATGGTCATCTGTTGATCATCGGTGTTGAAAACATAGGTATCATTTCCGGCCCCACCTTCGAGTATGTCAAAAGTACCTTTGCCGCCAGTTAGAGTGTCATTTCCTGCACCTCCGAATAGGTGGTCGTTGCCTTCTCCACCGTTTAGTGTGTCATTGCCTAAGCCGCCTTCGAGATAGTCATTGCCTTTGTTACCGTTGAGGGTGTCATTTCCTGCATCGCCGTATAAACGATCATTTAATTCGCCACCTTCCAAAGTTTCATCATTTTCCGATCCAAAAACAATCTGATGATCTCCCGATGTAAAAGGATTTAAGCCATCAATTCTAAAGGTAAGTGGGGTATCATTGAGGCCGTCACTGACTCGGATAGAATGGTCAATAAAGTTCCAGTCTCCACTTGCCAGTGTATTCCAGTCTTCCGTATATTCTTTACCAGCATTATCATATTTTAGTCGCCAAGCCAGCATATTTGCACGATCATTGAGGTAGGCTTCGCTAAAGTTATCTAAGTCAAGTTCACCATTTTGGTTATGTGGTGCATAAAGATTGTCATCACCGTCAATAACAAAAGTGTTGAGATGGACAAGGGCATAGCGCCAGGCGATGCTGGTTTTTGTATTGGCAACGATTTCTCCTTGGCTGAATGAGGTATTGAGTGAGATTCTCTGTCCATCGGTAATGAGCCCCTCCGGTACAGTTATGCTGGAGACGGTAAAATCTCCAAATAGCACGAAGGAAAATTGATCTAAAAATTCATGTTTGCCTGCTTCGTCCAAATTTTGGAAGCGATTGTACATATCAGTGGCACCATCTGCGCCAAAAAACCCACCGACGAGCGCTGCTCCCAGTACGATGGCACCCGCTACTGGTGCGGAAACAGCTACACCCGCTGCCGCAACAGCAATTCCAGCAATAGCTGCGCCTACAGCCTCACCAGCGAGTGATCCAGCTTCATCAATTGCCCATTCGGCCATGATTTGTTTGGCCTCATCAGGGCGTCCAGCGGCCTCGGCAGCTGAGGCTGCATTTGCAGCAAGCAGAAGACCGATGGTGGTACCTAGTGGTCCTAGTTTATTAGCTACTTTGGATAATTTTCCACTAAACACTAATTCATTACCAATGTCACGGCTTGAACGCATCAGGGTTTTCATTTCTGTTGCACGTTCCGGGGTTAAGTCTCCAAGGGCAGCATCTAATCGGTTAAAACGTTCTGAGTCTTTAAGAAATTCGCCATAGTCCTCCGGTTTGAGGTTTAGATAGTCATCCAGATGACCATTTGCTAAGTCACTGATTTGAATTTGAACGAATGATTTGTTGAAAAGGTCTTGGGCAAGATTCTCTCGTCCCAAGGTTTTGAACATTTCTTCAATCTCAAGCCTGGAAATACCATCTATTTCAGTGAAGTTTGATTTTTCTAACAGGGTTGGAAGTTCAGTTTGAGCAAAGACGCTAATTAGACGTCCCTCAGGTGCAATCAAACGAACACTACCTTTCGTCTCAGCCACAAAACGACCAGAAATATTGTCCCACGCTCCATTAGGAATTCGCACTCCATTAGAATCAGCACCACCAAAAAGGAATTGATTTGCTAAAGAACCTATATCATCAGGGTCACTTTCAAAAATAACTTTCAATGCATTACGAAGAGAAGGGTTTTTATCTAAATCTAAAAAATCAGATGCTTGTGTATTATCTACAGATCCGCAAATTATCGGGTCCATTTGTCAAAAGATCATCTATAATAGGTCTATGCCCAGGCCCACCATACAAAATAGTTACATCGCCCGTCGCTGAAATATCTAGTTGAGAAACCAAGTTCTTTAATTCAATTTGTTTATCAGTTTTTGATAATGATGAATTTAGTATTTCTGCTAATACTAGGTTAGCTTCAGTTAGAGAAAAGGCCATTTTAATATTCCTTTATTTTTTACTTAAAAGTTAAATTTAACTATCACATCATCAACATATGAGTTAGCACCACTATCCCCATAGATCATCAACGCTTCTTTGAGTAATTGAATAATACTTTGATGCTCCACCTGAATATGCGCTGAAGATTCAATGCTAACCAAGTCCCAAATCTTAATATAAGGCTTCTCTTTATAGGAATGAGAGCCCCCCCCAGCCAGATCAGTTTCAATTGTTATCAACTCCCCTTGCAAATTCATCACCCAAGTAACACGATTACTAAATTCTTCTCTCCCTGAGCGGCAACGCATTAAATAAGTTTCTCGTTCTCGGTCGATAGTCCACATATACTTATACGCAGATGAAAAACCTCTTTTACGATAGGCTGGGTTATATGAAAGTTGTATTTCTTCAAGCCCGTATTTTTTAATATCATTTTCTGATACGTATTCATTAATAAATGTCATAATTATCTCTACTGAATTAAAAAAGAAGAAAAAGCAATGAAAAAGGGTCAAACCTTGATTCTTGCCTTTTTATTATTTTACTCACTCGACTAAATGACATTGGGGTCTTTCATTTTGCATTTTTTATTTCCTTATCAACATTTTAAAAGTTGCACTTGCGTTCTGAATAGGAGCCAACCCAGCCTAACCTGTAAAATAATTACCCAAACTGTTCATTTATAACCACTACTTGATCTTTTTTTGCCATAACAATCAATGGGGTCAGACTCGAATGGCACTTACTTAAGCGGTAACTAATTGAAATTATTAAAAAAGGCAGAGGAAGTGATAAAC
>WTAG01000434.1 GCA_013139755.1 Methylomarinum sp.
CACCTAATTTAACGACCCGCATTACTTTTTAAATTGTTCCAATAAGCGAAGTAAAGCATCTGCCTTATCAAAACTTTCCTGATACTCATCTTCCATGACAGAATCATTAACAATACCGCCACCCGCCCAAAAACGAATGCTATTATCGGAATGAACCAAGGTGCGAATAGCAATATTGGTATCCATATTGCCATCAAAACCGATGTAACCAATAGACCCACAATAAATACCACGGCGATCAGGCTCTAATTCTTCGATAATTTCCATCGAACGAATTTTAGGTGCACCCGTGATTGACCCACCTGGAAAGCAGTTTCTTAACAAGTCTAAAGCATGTTGACCATCTGCCAAGACGCCTTTTACCGTACTGACTAAATGATGTACTGTGGCAAAACTTTCAACAGCAAATAATTTGGGTACTTTAACAGAGCCTTCTTTACAATTCTTGCTAATATCATTCCTTAACAAGTCAACTATCATTACATTTTCTGCACGATCTTTTTTACTTTCTGATAATACAGTGATTTGATTTTTATCCTCAGCATCTTCTGACAGTCTAGGACGTGTACCTTTAATCGGTTTTGTCTCAACTTCACCCTCAGATACTTTAAGAAATCGTTCTGGTGATGAACTTAAAACCTGTACCTCAGGAAAATTTAAATAAGCACTAAAAGGTGCCGAATTGATTTTCCGCAAGGCCTTATAAGCCAACCAAGCATTACCTGAACAAGCACTACAAAATCGTTGCGCCAAATTCACTTGATAGCTATCACCCTCTTTTAAATAGGCTTTAATTTTATCAAAAGCCTGAGCATATCTATTCTTATCCATGTTAGAGATTGGCTTTTCTAATACTGTAAAAGCTTCCAACTGTGGTTCTGCCACTAACACGCTAAATTGCTTAACTAAAGCCTGCCAGTTTGATGGCTCTATATCATGTCCAATCAAGCAGCTTTCTTTTTTAAGGTGATCAATAATTACTGCCCACGAATAGATGCCCACTGCCATTTCTGCAATGTTTTCTGCATCTTTCGCTATTTCTGGCAGGTTTTCTAGTCTTCGCGCCAAGTCATAAGAAAAATAACCAATCGCACCACCATTAAAAGGAATATCTTTATTCGATTTAAACCCAGCACCTAGATATTGCTTAACCAAGATAAATGGATCTTCATCTGAATTGTTAATACCAGTCGCATCAGTGATTTTAGTACCACTTCCCTTAGTCACCAAAGTGATAACGGGATCAGTCGCAATAATGTCATAACGCCCTTGCGCGCTATTAGGAAAGCCACTATCTAGAAAAACTGACCACGGTTTATCTGCAATAGCAGAGAACAGTAGAGAGCTATCTTCAAAATAAGGTAAAGGGGAAAATTGTTGTTTTTCTATCGTCATTTAACAAAGAGAGACATTAAGAGAATGTATTATAACAATTAATTTAGGTATATACTTCACGCGTCCACGACTGCGGATTTCTAGCGGCTGATTTTATGTCGATAGCAGCGTTGCTGAAACAGTTGCAGAGCTTGCTATGCGCCTGTTTCAGCGTCTTGCTCTCGACAAAAATCAACTCGCTATAAATTCCGCATCCGTAATCGCGCAAAGTATACAAGTAAAGCAACTGCAGCAGCAGGTGCACAATCAGCAATATCCATCTCTGTATTATTTAACTCACTATCAATCAAATCAGTAAAATCCAGATAAGGGTAGCCTAAATCATCGGCTATTTGCTTAACCAAAAACCGCCCTACCCCTGCCCCTATAAAAAAATCAGCCTCAGTTATCAAGTTTCGGGATAGCTGTCTTTCACAAGCATTCTGAATTTTTGTTTTCTGCTGAGACTTTATATTTTGTGCAAATTGTTGCCATAGCGGCAAGTCATCACTTGCATATTCATACCCTGTCATTCGGGATAATCGCTTAGCACTGGCCAACACTGTTTTTTCTGCACCATCAGCAGTATCTGTTTGGTCATGCGCTTCATTTAATTCACCTGTTAAACGATAAACATCAGCCATGGTTGCAAAATATTCTGCCATTAAGCCCATAGACTGCCCTTTAAAATGAGCTGTTTGGGCAACAGCCATCACGGCTGTTCTAACAATTCCGCTATAAACCAACTCATCAGAGACCATTCTTTCATAATCAGTTAAACCAAATGCTTGTACTTTATGATCAGATAACAGCAAAATATCTGTTGTCGTACTACCTATATCGATAAACAGTCCCTTGTTTAACTTACTGGCAGCTAATGATGCGCTGGCCAACCAATTGGCAGATGCAATAGAGGCGTAATGCTGCGTTTGAATCTGGTTTGGCGTTAAAAATCCATTATTCCCTGCATAAACAAACAATTCACAATTAACTAATACAGCCTGCATGGCAGCAATAATTTGTTCAACCCCATGGTCTCGGCTTTCAAACAAATCAACTAACTCACCTGTCATGGTAATGGCGTGCCGACTATGAGCGCCTGAAATTTCAGACATAATCTGCTTAACGGCCAGATTTAAATACTCAATACCTTTCCATAAAGGGCAAGGGTGCTGAAAAACATTAGAGATAACACCATTTGGCTCAAGCACTGCTGCTTTAACATGCGCCCCACCGATATCCCAACCTACAATACACTGGCTCATGCTTTACTGTTTTTTTTGTAATCGTTCATATCCTTTCCATACTTCATCCGGTTATTGATACAGTTATTTGTTTATTACACATTTTTTTGATGACAGGGTCTTTATCGACCATATCTAATACCGCAACGGCTACATTAAAATCTAATGCCTGATTAATCCCCACATAGGAGGTTGTTAATCGAGGATTTATTTCAACAACCCAGGGATCATTTAATTCAGGCTGAATAATATCAATACCAACATAGCCCCATAAACCCGGTATTGCTTGGGATATCAGATCTATTAAACATTGGTACTTTTCCATATTGTTGCTGGTTATATTAACCTCACAGGCATTTAGCTTAAAACTACCCCGCTTAATTTCAACCTGTTGGCTATTACAGCACAACAACCAGGCTTTTCCCTCTCTAAACAAGCAGGATAAACTGAGCGACTCACCTTTTACATAAGGCTGAATAATGTAATCTGACTTGCACTGAATCTTGTTATTTACCTGCTCAAACTCATACTCACTAGAAATAAGATAATTATTTAAACACCCTACTCCATCTTTAGGCTTAATCACCCATTGCCCTATAAGATCTGAGGAAAATTCATCCAATTGAATGGTGTTTACAACCTTAATCGCGTTATTCTGTAATACCTGTGCCGTTATCAGCTTATCACTGCAAATTGCCACTGCCTCAGATGATGAATTAAGCAATCCCTTCCCCTCATCTTCTACCAAAGCTGTTATCTTTTTTAAAACAGAGTCCATTTCAGGTGCAATAGGCCATATAAAATCAGCCTGCTCAATTAATGCCGGCAATATCTCATACACTGACTGATCTTTTGCCACAACGACGGCATTTATATTTAATGGCAAGCTAAGTTGATTAAATCGCCAATCAAGTAACACTGTGACCTGTATTGCTGAAACTAATGCTAACTCTGCAATCATTACTTCAAGCATCAACAAGCCTTCTGTTGCCAAGGAGTCAGGTAATGCTGCTTGAGAAAACCCACCGCCCGTTATGAATTCAAAAACCAGTACCTTGGTAATAGATCGTGTCTCATGATTATCAAACAAACTTTAAACAAATCCCTATAATATTAAGAGGCCTATACACGAAATAGATTTTTCTTCATAGCAAGGCAAAAACAGATCAAGCCACTATGAAGGAAAATATAAATCGTGCAAAGGTCTCATTAAAAACAACAAAACATTCACTGCTTAGCCATGCACATAATCCCTGTTATTGACCTCAAAGACGGCATTGTCGTTTCTGCCCAGCAAGGTCAACGAGAAACTTACCAGCCGATCACCTCAAAACTATGCGCATCAAGCGATATTGAAGATGTAATCAATGGATTTTTATCTCTCCACCCTTTTAAAAGGATTTATATTGCCGATTTAAATGCTATTACAAATAACGGCAATAACCATGCGTTAATAGACAAAGTGGTTAATAAAAACCCGCAGATTGATTTTTGGGTCGATAAGGGTACAAAAATACAGCAACCAAGCAAAATTTATGCTGCAAATTATAAACTAATCATAGCGTCAGAATCTCAAAACATCACAAACTTCAGTGATAACAATTTGCAAATTAAAAACCATATACTATCACTGGATTTCTTTCCTAACCAAGGTTACACAGGTCCAACTGAATTATTAAAAAGTCCTGAATTGTGGCCACAAGATGTCATCATCATGACTTTAGATCGAGTAGGGAAAAATACAGGGCCGGATATTGCGAGACTTAAAGATTTTTGTCAAAAACATCCTGAAAAGAATTTTATTGCTGCGGGTGGAGTACGTAATGAAATGGATTTATTAACCCTAAAAGAAACTGGCATTCATCATGCACTTATTGCAAGTGCACTACATTCTGGAGTTATAAACACTCAGGCAATAAAAAAGCTTA
>WTAG01000427.1 GCA_013139755.1 Methylomarinum sp.
GGTGCAGATGATATTGTCACTCATGATGATGGCTCTGTTGATGTCATGACTTCTCCTGAAGACTATTTGTCAGTGAAAGAAGCCATGGTTGCAACAGGTTTTGAACCAGAAAATTCAGAGGTGACAATGGATGCCGAAAATAAAACAGAATTAGATGCGAAGGGCGCTGAAAAGATGCTGCGTTTAATTGATGTTTTAGAAGATTTAGATGATGTGCAGGAAGTGTATTCTAATGCAGATATTTCAGAGCAGGTGATGGCGCAAGTTGCTGAGATGTAATGTTATTCATTCTTTGCGGCAATATTGTTTGTTCGCGTTAACGGCATAGTGTGGAAATAAATATGTAGGATGGGCAAAACGATAGTGTGCCCATCATTACAAATGAATGAGTGATAAAAAGGATCTAAGTGGCAAGAATTTTAGGAATAGACCCGGGCTCAAGAATAACGGGTTATGGCGTCATTGAAGAAACTAGCCGTGGTAGTAATAAATATATTGCTAGCGGCAGTATTCGTATTAAAGCAGATTCATTTCCTGAGCGCTTAAAACAGATTTTTGATGGTATTACAGAGGTTGTTGCGCTTTATCATCCCGATGAAATGGCAATAGAACAGGTATTTATGCATAAAAATGCTGATTCTGCACTAAAGCTAGGTCAGGCCAGAGGTGCTGCTATTTGTGCCTCTATGCATGCTGATCTCCCTGTTTCAGAATATGCCGCAAGACAAGTTAAACAGGCATTGGTTGGAAAGGGTGGGGCTGATAAATCACAAGTTCAACACATGGTGAAAATATTACTCAGTCTTCAAGGTGAGTTACAGGAAGATGCGGGTGATGCGCTGGGGATTGCTTTATGCCACTCGCATTATCAACAAACGGAACAGCGAATGAAACAACAGGGTAATTTATGATTGGGTTTATACGCGGTAAATTGGTGTCTAAAACACCGCCTCAATTAGTGGTTGATGTACAAGGGGTGGGTTATGAGGTGGAAGCACCGATGACTACCTTTTATGATCTGCCTTTATTGGGTGAAGAATTACAGTTATTTACTCATTTAGTGGTTAGGGAAGATGCCCATATTCTATTTGCATTTTCAACAGAATCTGATCGCATGATGTTCAGAACCTTGATTAAAGTCAATGGTGTTGGGCCTAAACTGGCATTAACCATATTATCAGGACAAAGTGCAGCAGAGTTTCATCGCTGTATTCATGATAATGATGTCAGTGCATTAGTGCGTTTACCCGGGATAGGTAAAAAAACAGCGGAACGTTTAATTATAGAAATGCGCGATAGGTTGCCCGATGTGGCAAGTGCTACCAGTGCTGTGGAGGGGGTAACAATAAGTGCCTCGATTGCTAACCCTAAGCAAGAGGCAATTAGTGCTTTATGTGCTTTGGGTTATAAGCCGCAAGACGCCAGTAAAATGGTGCAAAACATTCCTCAAGAAGATAAAAGCTGTGAAGATATTATCAAGCTCGCATTACAAGGAGCAGCGGCTAGATGATAGAAAGTGATCGCTTAATATCATCAATTGGCTCTACGGATGAAGAGCGACAAGACAGGGCTATTCGGCCTAAGCGCTTAGTGGATTATGTCGGGCAGAAGGAACTGTGCTTGCAAATGGAAATTTTTATTCAAGCGGCGACCGCAAGGAGTGAGGCTTTAGATCATGTGTTGATTTTTGGCCCGCCCGGATTAGGGAAAACCACCTTATCTAATATTATCGCTACCGAGATGGGCGTTAATATTCGTCAAACCTCTGGGCCTGTTTTAGATAAAGCAGGTGATCTTGCCGCTTTATTAACTAATCTTGAAGCGCACGATGTGTTGTTTATTGATGAAATTCATCGATTAAGTCCTGCGGTAGAAGAAATTTTATATCCGGCAATGGAAGATTACCAAATTGATATTATGATTGGTGAAGGACCTGCGGCACGGTCTATTAAATTAGATTTACCGCCTTTTACTTTAGTGGGAGCGACAACCCGTGCAGGGTTATTAACATCGCCATTAAGAGATCGTTTTGGCATTGTGCAGCGACTGGAATTTTATTCGATAGACGATCTAGCACTGATTGTGACACGTTCAGCTCAGGTGTTGGGTATTCATATGGAGCCATCAGGTGCTACTGAAATAGCCAGACGCTCTCGTGGTACGCCACGTATAGCCAATCGTTTATTGCGGCGGGTACGTGATTTTGCCGAGGTTAAAGGTGATGGTGTTATTACCAATGATATTGCCTCACAAGCGTTAGCCATGTTAAAGATTGATGATAATGGTTTTGATTCTTTAGATAGAAAGCTATTGTTATCGATGATTGAAAAGTTTGATGGTGGTCCAGTCGGTTTAGATACCATTGCCGCAGTCATTAGTGAAGAGCGCGGCACAGTTGAAGATGTATTAGAGCCTTATTTGCTACAGCAAGGGTTTCTTATGCGTACACCAAGAGGGCGTATGGTTACATCGAAAGCTTATCTTCATTTTGGGTTAAAAGCGCCAGAGAAAGAACCAATTGATGAGGATGCTTTTCAGTAATAACAGTTGTAGCCTTGATGCAATGAAATAGAATCAAGGTTTTTGTCTGAGCATTCCTTGGTTCTGCTATCGCTGAATCAAGGCTACAAAAAAATAACAATATGACTATTTTTCATTGGCCCGTCAGGGTTTATTACGAAGATACCGATGCCGGTGGCGTGGTATTTTATGCTAACTACTTGAAGTTTTTTGAGCGTGCCAGAACAGAAATGTTGCGTGATATGGGCTTTGAGCAAGATCAGTTGCGTGCTGAACAAAATCTGCTTTTCGTGGTCAGATCAGTTCAAATTGATTATCTTAAACCCGCATTATTTAATGAGTCTATTAAAGTGAGTGCAGAAGTGACTCTAGCAAAAAAAGTTAGTCTTAACTTTAATCAAGTGATTACCCGAGGGGATGATGTTTTGTGCAAAGGTGATGTACGTATTGCCTGTTTAGACGCTGAAACCATGAAGCCTAAAACCATTCCAGATTCTTTACTACAGCAGTTAAAACATGACTAACGACTTATCTATTTTTCATCTTATTGCAAATGCCAGCTTTGTTGTGCAATTTGTCATGTTCATTTTATTAGCGGCTTCCGTTTTATCATGGACTTTTATTTTCTCTAAGCGTAAAGAACTTAAGCAAGCAAAAGCCATTGCTGATGAGTTTGAGGATGCCTTCTGGTCAGGACTTGAATTATCTGAGTTGTATAAAAAAATAGCAAATAATGAGGTGGAGCCAGAAGGGATAGAAAAGATATTTATAGCAGGCTATAAAGAATTTTCTCGAATGAATCAAAAAGATAATGTTACTCCTGCGGTGCAAGTAGAGAGCGCGCAAAGAGTCATGCGAATCGAGCTGACTAGAGAATTAGATCGACTCGATGAATCATTACCTTTCTTGGCGACGGTGGGTTCAACCAGCCCCTATGTCGGCTTGTTTGGCACGGTTTGGGGGATTATGAATTCTTTTCGTGCTTTAGGGGATATGAAACAGGCAACTTTGGCGCAAGTTGCACCAGGTATTGCAGAAGCATTAATTGCCACAGCCATTGGTCTTTTTGCAGCGATTCCAGCGGTGATTGCTTACAATCGCTTTTCAACAAGCCTAGATAGACTGGCTGGGCGTTATGAGTTGTTTGTTGATGAGTTTATCGTTTTGTTGCAAAGGCAGGCGCACAGTAAATGAGTCGTCGAACTAAGCGTAGAAAGCCTATGGCAGAAATCAATGTCGTGCCATACATTGATGTCACCTTGGTTTTGCTGATTATTTTTATGATTACGGCACCCTTGGTTCAAACGGGGGTTGATGTGGATTTACCACAAGCGGATACCGCGCCGGTAGATCAAGAAAACGAGCCGCCTGTTATTGTTTCTGTTGATCAGCAAGGGCAGTACTTTATAGATATTGGTGAGCAGGAAGATGAGCCTGTTTCTGCTGAGGTATTGCTTTATAGAGTTGCAGCAGTTTTACGAAATAAGCCCAAAACCCAAGTTTATATTCGAGGTGATCAAACAGTTGCCTATGGAAAAGTAGTGACTGTGATGGCTGCTTTAAAAAATGCTGGAGTCCCAAGTGTGGGCTTAATGACCCGTTCGTTTGAGCAATAAGTGATGACTATATATCAAAAATTTGGTTTTTCTTTTGCTCTGGCTTTAACGTTGCATTTGGCACTATTAGGGATGTTTGGGATTAATTTGGGCGGCGAACCTGAATTGATTAAACAAAAACCATTGCCAGAGATAATTAAAGCCTCAATATTGGATGATGAAAAAATACAGCAAGAAGCTAACCGATTAAAGGATAAAGAAAAAAATAAGCGTGATACACAGATAAAACAACAGCAGGATTTAGTTAATAAGCGAAAAAAAGAACAAAAACTTTTAAGTGACACCAAGAAAAAAAGGCAGCAAGAAGAGAAAAAAGCCAAAGAATTAGCGAAAAAACGTAAGGATCTAGCGATAAAAGAAAAGAAAAAGCTTAAGGCAATAAAAAAACAAAAAGCTTTGGAGGCGGCTCGCTTAGCCAAAATAAAAAAACAAAAAGCAGTAGAAAAAAAGCGCTTAGATGACCTGCGTAAAGCAGAGGATAAAAAACGTGAATTAGCACGTCAGGCAGAGCAGAAGAAACAGCAAGCCTTGTTGGAAAAACAAAAGCGCGACGCAGCAGAAAAAGCAGCTCAGAGAAAAAGACAAGCTGACGCGGCTAAAGCTCAGCAAGCTAAGGATAGGCAAGCAACCATATCTGCAACAGCCGCTATTCAGCAGAAGGTGAATAGTCGTTGGATTAGGCCGCTTTCAGCCATAAAAGGGCTGAACTGTACCATACGAGTTAAATTGTTACCTAGTGGTGATGTGATGGATGCTAAGGTGGTTAGAAGTAGTGGGGATGGTGTGTTTGACCGTTCATCTGAAAATGCCGTGCGTAAAGCCTCGCCTTTACCTGTGCCGAAAAATAGAGCCTTATTTACAAAACAATTTAGATCATTCACCTTTAATTTTAATCCTGAATGATTTCCTGATGTTTAATAAATTAAGGAATGAGCATGAAATACTTCGATAACTTGGACGTGAGGTTTAAGCCTCGCCTGATTTGTATAGGGTTATGGCTTAAGGAATAATTAAGCTTGTAACGAAATCTGTTTTCACTAATGAACATTAAATAGTATGCGTATTTTTTTAAGAAGAATTTTACTAATTAGTCTTATTGTTTTGTTTGTGCCTTTGGCTCGCGCAGAATTAACCATAGAAATAACCAAAGGTGTAGAAACCGCAGTACCTATTGCTGTGGTTCCTTTTGGCTGGCAAGGTGCTGCGAGACAATCGCCTGTTAACTTGTCTTCTGTTGTTAAGGCGGATTTAACACGTAGTGGTTTGTTTAAGGCGTTGCCTGACCGCGATATGCTGACGACACCAACAGAAACTGAAAAAGTCAGGTTTAGGAACTGGCAAGCGTTGGGGCAAGAATATTTAGTGATTGGCAAAGTTAACCAAATCGATAGTCGTTATCAGGTACAGTTTCAGTTATTTGATGTCTATAAAGGTGAGCAGTTAATTGGTTATCGACTGACTGTTCCAGGCAGTGAATTAAGACGAACAGCACACCATATCAGTGACTTGGTTTATGAAAAGTTAACCGGTAAAAAAGGTGTTTTTAGTAGTCGAATTGCTTATATCACAAGCTATACAAAAGCGAATAAACGCAAGTTATATAAATTGTTAGTAGCTGATGCTGATGGTTTTAATCCAAAAACAATTGCTTCCTCAGCTGAACCTTTAATGTCTCCCGTATGGTCACCTGATAAGAAAAAGATTGCTTATGTTTCTTTTGAAAACAAGCGTTCGGCAATTTATATACAAACATTGGCGACGGGAAAAAGAATCAAAGTTGCGGCTTATAGGGGCATTAATGGAGCCCCTGCATTTT
>WTAG01000561.1 GCA_013139755.1 Methylomarinum sp.
CACTATTTTCACTGTCCTACTATTCAGTATTAAGTATTATTTTGGACAATTATTATTTTTACACCTGGTGTCTATGGGGCATACTAACTACCAGAGTAGTTGATTATTAATGTTGTAACGGTAATAAACAGTTGAGGCTATGTTATATAGACTTAATAGCTGAACAAATTAATTGAGGTGTTTTCATTTATATTCATTACCTTTTTGATATGTATCATTACTGCTTTTCTTTATTACTAAGATGTATGGCTACTAAGATAAGTTACCGTATTATCTATTACGAGGAATGAAGAACAGTGCTGGCGGCGATTATTGTTTTTATTTATATCAGGTTGGCTTTTGCGGCCAACATTAATTCCCAGAGTTGCAATATTCACCAATTTGTTTTTGTTATAGTCAGAAATAATTACCCAATTGTACGTAAGGTACAACTCATTGCAGCCCAATAATCTAGTGTCTATAAAAATAGTTAAGGGTGTTGCAGATGTTACACATATTTCTCAATGAATAGTAGCAACCTAAGCATTTAAGAATTGATAAAAACTAAGCAGTGAATGGCTTCAGTCGACCCACTGCAGACATTGAGTTATTTTAACTTTCAGTCGAGTCTGAACCTTTTGGTTCCCACATTCTTAAGAAAGTAGTTTTTCCTTCTCCCCAGGGTGCATCTATACATACAACCAATGGTTCGTTGGAAGAAAGAATAAACTGTGTTAATTGGCCTTGTTATGAATTATTCTTTAATTAAATTACTATTGTTCGAATATACCTTGTCTAGTAACTTCTTTTTATTTATCCCCGAATGTAACTCGCGGTGACAGTTAGGGCAAATAGCAACAACATTAGATATTTGATCACTGCCACCATCAGATAGTCTTTTCAAGTGATGCACTTCCAAATAAGGTTCGTTATTGGTTTTAAGAAACGGAGACTTTTCTAAACAAGACTCACATACGCCTTTTGCTCTATTAAAAGCATAAGCAACTACTGCGGCATCTCTAACATATTCAGAACGTGTTGCAGTCTTTTTTAATGGTTTCTTTTGCCCTACAGGTGTTTTATCTCCAATATTCTTTCGTAAATTTTCTACTTCAATATTTAATTTTTCAGGAGTATCGCATAAGACAGGTTCTACTTCATTATTGAAAATGCTAGCGAAATTATTTTCTGATTCTTCAAGGGCCTTGCCTAACTGACTTTCTTTTATTGTGGTAATTCTATTTAAAGGGACTTTAACCCAACCTTTTGTTGGTCCTAGTAATGGTGAATTCTTTCCTCTTTCATGGCGCCACTTTGCTTTATATTGTCGCTCTTCTTTTTGTC
Source organism: Methylomarinum sp. (assembly GCA_013139755.1). Next base: position 1,324 of record WTAG01000561.1, read on the forward strand.
CATTATTAACCACAAAGACTTTACTTTCATTTGAAAGCTCTGCCCTCTGAATTTCAGACAGCGCTTCAAAATAGCTTCCTTCAGATATTTCAGCTTTATAACCAAATAAATACATCTCATTTAAACCATCGAAGGGTAAAAATGCTCTTGGTTGATAAGCACTCGTTTCTTTTGCAACTGGTACCCAGACAAAATCATCTTTTTCAGAATAAATAGATATCATTGGTTATATTGTTTATTTTTCATAACGTTGCAAATAACCTGACCGCAGTGGTGGGGTTGATTTGCCTTGTTAGCTGATTTTTCACTTAAGCTATCTTCCTAATTCTCGATTTTACGCAGAAGCGTACTTGATTTTGCATTATATTTTTTTACAAATTTACGATACTGACTAGACTTCCAGCCATCGGGGTTAAAATGTTCATATATAGCACGTGAAGACTCAATTGATGTGTATAACGCGCTTTCGCCTAGATCACTTTTTGGACACTTTGCAGAGTGATGGACCGCTTCATTTCTCAAAGCTGAAAGCTTTGTCATAGATTGAAACGGCTCAGCGCCTAAATCAAATGCTTTACCAGTTAATATCTCAGGCCATTTTTTTCGAGCATCATTAAATGATATACGTTTCTCTAAATCATAAGCCAGCAAAGATTTGACTGGCTGAGAGTGCTTTTCGGCACAATTATTTAGCTGTTTAAAAAACATTACTTCTGTCATTTGTGATGCTGAAACTAATGTAAGCCTCAGTAAATTTGTTCTATCGATATTGTCTCTGCGTTCCTCAGACATCAAATCCAACACCAACCGTGTTCCAGCTAACAATTCAGTCCAATTATCATGAACATCCCAACAAATCTTTAGTGATGATATTACTTGCTTCATTGCTCGTTACTATTCACCTAACGTTATTATCTCGATCTAGTTATCACTCCCTCTAACCACCGCTCCATGTCAACATTATGACCGAAAGCCAGTAACACTAAACGAGATAAAATGTATTAATTACAATATAGACAGATCTGGATAACATTCAATAGCTCAATTATAGACCAAAATCTGACTTTTCCTAATTGCTTTGAATGCCCGCTTTTGGCTGAAACCAGCCAATCAGAAATAGTATAGCCTAACTACGATTTATATGTATCCAGCTAGATCCAATAAATCGTGAAAACTGTAACAATTTAGTTAAGGCATAAAAATTTAAAAAATAATATTTA
>WTAG01000424.1 GCA_013139755.1 Methylomarinum sp.
TCGCGTTGCCAGGTCTTATGCGATTTTTCATTTTTCTTTAATGGAATTCATTCAATACTTTGCCTATCCGGTTGTAGATCAATGCGGATATGGAACGAATTTATTTTTAAGTGAAATGTCGACATACCATATTAGTCTGCAAGCACTGGCGATTATGCCTGCGTTGGCAACTTATTCATCAGATAAAACGGCATTAAAAAAAGCAACAATACTTGGTGCGTCATTAAGTGGAATGTTTCTTATCTTCAATTTCTTACCAAAACAATGGCAATTGTTTGATATTGAGCCGAATTTTATTGGTGATATGGTTGCCTGTTTATTCCAAGGGGAATACCACATTGGCTATCATATTCCGAGTGCCTTTGGATTGCTGGTAACACATGGCTCATTATTCGCCTTAGCCGTGAGTGGTTTTCTGTGGAAAAACAACTGGAAAATTGCCTCTTATCATTTTGTAGGCGCAATGCTAACGCTATTTATGCCGCAATGGCTTTTTGGTGTTACAACCGGTGAAGCGGCAGCGATGTATTGCTTTTATTCAATACCAATTACTATGAGCTTTATGCCTTACTTTAAAAAGTTTTTCACAGTACACCCTCCAGAATTACAGGGTGATCTGGCTTATAAAACTAAATAGGCAAGTGCTCCATCAACTTTGGATTAATGGAGCAAACAAAGTCTATGTAGCTTTGGTGCAGCAATGCGGAATCAAGAAATCGAAGGATAAAAACCTCGATTCCACTTTGTTACATCAAGGCTACGAAAATATATATGTTAATAGCCCGTAGGCTGGGTTAGCTTATTGAGCGTAGAGAAATAACGTAACCCAGCATTTAGCGTGGTTATCATACCTTGTTAAAGCATATCTGGCTGGTATTGAAATACAGGGAAAAAATGTGAGAACTTACATTAGGGCTAAATTAACAGGAGGTGTCTATTTTTTTACCGTTAATTTAGCTGAACGTAGCAATAATGATTTGCTGATCTCTAACATTGACTTGTTACGTGAAGCTTTCCGCCTGACTAAACAACATCATCCTTTTATTATTGAAGCCTGCGTTATTTTACCCGAACATTTACATTGTATTTGGCGATTACCTGAAGGTGATCATGATTTTTCAACGCGCTGGCGGTTAATTAAAACGCACCTTTCAAAAAATATGGCTTTGAATGAGTGTATTTCTAACAGCCGCAAACGGAAAAAAGAACGCGGAATTTGGCAGCGCCGTTTCTGGGAGCATTTAATCAAAGATGAAGAGGATTATAAAAACCACCTTGATTATATACATTACAACCCTGTTAAACACGGTTATGTTCGGCGGGCAATAGATTGGCGATACTCAGCGTTTCATCTTTGGCTTGAACGAGAGGTTTATCCTAGAGATTGGGCAACTAAGCTGGATATGGATTTTGGGTGAATGCTGGGTTACGTTATTTCGCTGCGCTCAATAAGCTAACCCAGCCTACATGCTGACCATGGACTTCCACTTTTTACGTCAGCTGAAGCAGTCATTAGCCATTGAATTAATGACTTTTAATAAATTCTAACCCCTTCGATATTTCAGTCCGCTACTTCTGATTTAAATGGTAACTTTTCACCGCATTCTTTCTTGTATTGCTCCATCAATACTTTTTCTCGCTGCAAAAAATTAGCAATGAGTTTTGAAAATTGGCTGTTTAGAATCCAATGTGCAGAGTAGGTGGTAACTGGCTCAAATCCTCGTGATATTTTATGCTCTCCCTGTGCACCTGAATCAAACCGCTGGAGTTGATGTTTAAGGCAATACTCCAAGCCTTGGTAATAACAGGTTTCAAAATGCAGGCTATTATATTCTTCGTAACAGCCCCAATAACGACCGTATAAGGTTTTTCCACCTATAAAACTAAGAGCAGCACCAACGTAAGTTTGATCCTTAACAGCCAGAATTAACAATATTTGTTCAGGCATACTCTGTGCCAGTTGTTTAAAAAAATCGATATTTAAGTAGGCTGATTGGCCTCTTTTTAAATACGTTAATTCATAAAACTGAAAAAAAACCTGCCATTGTTGTTCGGATATTTCCAAACCACTGACTTTTTGAAATGTAATACCCTGTTCAGTGATTTTACGACGTTCTTTGTTGATATTTTTGCGTTGCCTAGAGGTAAACGACTGTAGATAATCATTAAAATCAGCATAACCTTTATTAAACCACTGAAACTGCACCGCTTCACGAATATGCAGCTGTTGTAATTGTTCGGCCTGGTTTGCTGTAGGAAAAAGACAGTGTAAGCTGGAGATATTATTCAGCTTAGATAGCTGCTTAATAAAATCGATACACAAATCAATAATTGACTGACTATTTACACCTTGTTCAATTAAGAACCGCTGCCCCTGACAAGGTGTAAAAGGAACAGCATTTAACCATTTGGGATAATATTCCATCCCCGATTGGTGATAAGCATCCGCCCATTGCTGATCAAACACATATTCACCCCGAGAATGCGTTTTTAAATATAACGGCATGGCGGCAATCAATGTCTGTTTATCAAAAACAAGCAGGTGATAGCTATACCAGCCAGTGTCAGCACTAACAGAACCACTTTGCTCTAAAGCCAGTAAGAATTCATGACGAAGAAAAGGGTCTTTGTCTTGCACAAGATTGTTCCAGCAGGCGGAATCAACTTCTGCCATACTGTTAATTTGCTTTATTTCCATCAAAAATGACTAAACCTTTTTCTCAGGCATGTGAAAATAATAAACAGCCTATTTTACAGATAATTCAAACTATTTTTCATCAGAGCAACACTGTTTTAGAAATAGGCAGTGGTACCGGTCAACATGCTTGTTATTTTGCTAAAAATTTGCCTTATCTCACTTGGCAAACCACAGACAGGCCAGAAAATTTAGCCGGTATTAATCAATGGATTAACGAATCAGGCTTAAGCAATTTACCAGAAAGCCTGAGTTTAAATGTTAATGATAATGAATGGCCATGTCAGACCATTGAAGCATTATTCACCGCCAACACATTGCACATTATGAGTTGGCAAGAGGTAGAGTGTTTGTTTTTGAAATTGGCAAAATACTTAACAGAACAGGCGATTGTTTGTATTTATGGACCATTTAATTATAACGGGCAATATACCAGTGCCAGTAATCAACAGTTTGATCAATCGCTAAAATTACGAAACCCCAAAAGTGGAATTCGTGACTTCGAAGCGATAAAAGAATTAGCTCATACAGCTAATTTAATCATAAGTGATGACTTTGCCATGCCAGCGAATAATCGATTATTGGTGCTACGTAAGGTGTGATTTTAAGGGAGAGAGCAGATAATATAGTGCCCATCCACCGTTGGGCACTACAAAATCATGTCATTATAAAGTTAAGCAATAGCAGGTAATAAAATGATATTAAGAAAAGGCTCAAGAGGAAATAATGTCAAAAAAATCCAAACTTTGTTAGGGGTAACAGCAACAGGTTATTTTGGTAGTGAAACAGATAAAAAAGTCAGGCAGTGGCAGCAACAACAAGGCTTGGTTGTCGATGGCATAGTAGGTGACAAAACCTGGGTCAAATTGTTTCCCGCAGCAGCAATTGCAGCAACAATTAATGCGCTCACACTTCCTTTATCAGATATAAATTTAGACAAGTTGCGAGGACATGTTCCTGATGATGTTATAGCTCAAATACCAGAAGCTGCCGCTAAATTTAATATTACCAACTCATTAAGACTGGCGCATTTTTTATCTCAATGTGCCCATGAAAGCGGTGAGTTTAAGTTTTTGCGCGAAAATTTAAACTACTCAGAAAATGCTTTAACCCGTGTTTTTAGTCGATATTTTCCTGAGACACTCGCTCAATTCTATGCAAGACAACCCGAGAAGATTGGCTCACGTGTTTATGCCAACCGTTTAGGTAATGGTGATGAAGCCAGTGGAGAAGGCTATAAATTCAGAGGCCGTGGTTACATTCAATTAACAGGCAAAGCCAACTATCAGAAATTTGCTGACTTCATTGATCAAGACTTGCTTGCCAATCCTGATTTGGTTGCAACACAAGCACCACTGTTATCAGCTGCCTTTTTCTTTGCTAGTAATCACTTATGGCAAATATGTGATAGAGGCAGTTCGGATGTGGTGGTAACAGCATTATCCAAAAGAGTAAATGGCGGCAAAAATGGTTTGGCTGACCGCCAGCAAAAGTTTAAGGAGTATTATGCTTTGTTGTGTGCTTAGAGATTAAAGGCTTTATGCCCTTGAGGCTAGATCATAATATATCTAGCCTCAAGGCTAAGAGGTCGCATTTGGCAGTCGGCTAGAGCACCTTGTGTACGCCCCAGCATGGGCGTGAACTAATGAGGTGAAAGTCCCTCCACTCCCGAACGAAGTATATTCATTTAAATGGGAATGTAATGGATTAATTTTACATCAATAATCAGGCACTATTTTTTTTTGAAAAAACCTTTAATTCGGCCTTGAAAAGAATCCATCTTATCGGCAGCTTCGGCCAATTTCTCAGAAAAACTCATATCATAATCTTCTTCAATTGTTTCAACTACGGGGGCTGGCCTTACTTTTGATACAGGTGCTCTTTCTGCAAATACTTTTGATTCTACTGGGGCTGGTTTAACCGGGGTTGAATTAATTAATGGGTCAATATTTTGTTGATCTATTGGTACAACTTCCTCAGATTTTAAATTATTATCAGCTGGCTCATTAAATGCAGGTGAAGAAAATGAGTTTGATAAGTCATTTATTACAGAAGGGCTCTCTTCATTTTTATCACTGGGTATAGCAACATCCGGTTTAACCGACTCAACTTTGCTTTCAGTATTTTGAGTTTCTTGATCTAACTGAGTTATTTGGCTTTCTTGTTTTGTTGCTTGTTGTTGTATTTCTTCAGTTTTGATAGCACTATTCATTTTTTCTAATTCTAGATTCAGTGCTGAAGTAATTTCTATATGATTCTTAGCTAAGTCCTCGTGTTTCTCTAATTGTTCGATTAGCTCATGTTTATTATTGATTTCTGTTTCTAATTGTTGTTTTAACGTATTTAATTCAATGATAGATTGGCTGGCTTCTTTCTCCATTTCTCCCATTTTTTCATGCAACTCTGCAAATTGGATGGAGTTAGACTTTTGAGAGCCCAATTTAGTTTGTAACTGTTCAGTTAGCTGAGTTTTTTCGGTAAGCGTAGCGTTCAGTACATCAATTCCCTGTTGTTTCTCATTTATTGACTTTATAAACAGTTGTTCTTTGCTTGAAACAACTGATTGATGCAAGTCTTTTTCATACTGCAAGCTGTTTGATGTTTGTGTCAGTTGCTGTTGAATGTGGTCTATTTTTTCGGCATCATTTTTTTGTTGATTTAATAATTCCTCACACTTATTTTCTGCTTGTGCCAAAAGCTTTTTATCTTTTGTGAGTTGTTGAGTTAATTTAGCAACTTTGCCTCTTCTTAAAATTAAACCACCTATAAGAAAGGAGGATACAGCCAAAACAACACTGTATCGTGTATTTAAAATGGCTGTTTGTTGCCAATCTGCCCAATAGAAGAGCATTAGTTCTATGTATTTATCCATTATAATTCCCCTAAAAACCACTTTTTAATAGGTAAATTTACCAGATTTATAGTTTTTCCATCAATATAATTTATTGTCATGAGTTACTAGTTCAAAACTATGTACTTTCAGCGCCAGGATTTTGCAGCTACAAATACGATTAGGATGATTGAATTTAAAAGCTTGACATAAAGGGCGCAGAGAAGGGGCAGGGTGACCAGATTTCTTTTCACCGTGTTATAGGTTCTTTTAATGTGACAAGTTGAGACTATTCTCAATTCAGCAAGACTCGAACTCATTTTAAGCGTTATCTTGAGTAGCAATATCCCAATTAATTTATGTCAAATA
>WTAG01000638.1 GCA_013139755.1 Methylomarinum sp.
GGTAATAATTATCTGTTACCAATGAGCCATCAAAAACTGATGTCCATACAGCAATTAAAACCAGTGCAAACAAGCCTGCTAGAGCAAAGAAAGCCCTAAAACCTAAAGCAAAAATGGGGTAATCTAAAATCTGTTTATTCATGCTCTCTCTTCCAGCCAGTTAATTTCTGCATTTGAAAAACCTGCAATTATACGCAATTCTCTATTAAAAGGGCCTTTTGGTTTGCCATTATAAAATTTTGTGAGCAATTCTTTATACTTTTCTTCGTGATCAAAACCTTGCTGCTGACAAATTGCTTTAAACCAGTACGAACCAATTTGCACATGCCCTATTTCATCTTCAAGTATCCGTGACAGTATGGCAACACTTTTATCATCACCTTGTATTTTAAATTTTTCTATCATTTGCGGTGTTATATCTAAACCACGCGCTTCCATACAACGAGGTACTATTGCCAATCTTGCCAATACATCATCTTTTGTATCTTCAGCATGCTCCCACAACCCATGATGAGCGGGTAAATCACCGTAATCACTTCCCATTTCTAATAAATGAGACCTTAATAAAGTAAAGTGTTGAGCTTCTTCATCAGCCACTCTTAACCAGTCCTGATAGAACTTATCAGGCAATCCCCTAAAACGGTATAGAATATCCCATGCTAAATAAATGGCAATAAACTCTATATGTGCCAGCGCGTGAAAGAATGCCACTTTACCTGTTGGCGAGTTTAACCTACGTTTAGGCATATCTTTAGGCGGTAGCAATTGCGGCTTATCAGGAAACTTTGTTGCTGTAATAGATAAAACTAACCCTACTGATTGAAAGGAGAGTTGATTCTCATCAAATAATTTTTTTGCTTGGTGTGTACTCTCAATCTTCTGATCAATATCGGCATGGTGTAAACACTGCTCAGCCATTGTAAAAATATTTTTCACTTATCTTAAATAATGCTAAAAACGATTAATGTAACCTTTTTAACACTGTATTGCAGTTTAATCTTTTGGTTATCATCACAAGCCGTCTTGCCAACGCCGATGTTATTTGACCATCAGGATAAAATTCATCATATGGCTGCTTATTTTATAATGGCTATATTGGCGTGGCGATTTTTTAAAGACTATCTAACAAAGCCCAGTACCCTAGCTATTGTCAGTATATTTTATTGCAGTTTATATGGTGCGTCGGACGAATGGCACCAATCGTTTGTAGCGGGAAGAGAAGCCGATATTTTTGACTGGCTTGCAGATACTATAGGTGCATTACTTGCACTGGTCAGTATTTATTACCTAAAGCTTAAAAGATAAACCGGCAAACTGCCGGTATCTCACAACATTGATAGCTTACTGGAATATAGCTTCAAAAGAATAACCACCCATTTCCAGAATTTCTTTCAATCTTTTTAAGCCATCCATTTGAATTTGTCTAACACGTTCTCTTGTAACACCCAGCTCAAGAGCCACTTGCTCTAAAGTAGAATTTTCATAGCCACACAAGCCATAACGACGACAAATAACTTCTCTTTGTTTATCTGTTAATTGATGAACCCAATGGGTAATTTTGTTTTTAATACTATCAGCCTGTAACAACTCAGCAGGCGAATAACTTTCATCATCAGAAATTGAATCAACAATAGGCTTGTCGTAATCTTTACCGGCTGGTACATCAACTGATGTGACACGTTCATTAAGTTTTAACATCTTAACAACCGTCTTAACAGGCTTATTCATATGTTCCGCTATTTCTTCGGCACTGGGTTCGTGATCAAGCTGCTGCGCCAAAAGTCTTTGAGTTTTAATATATCCATTCATTTCTTTGATGACATGGATAGGTAATCGAATGGTGCGGGTTTGGTTCATGATGGCACGTTCAATCGTATGTCTAATCCACCATGTTGCATAGGTTGAAAAACGAAAGCCTCTATCGGGGTCAAATTTTTCTACTGCCCGGATCAACCCTAAATTGCCTTCTTCAATCAAATCTAATAACGGCAAACCTCTGTTTAAATATCGGCGAGATATTTTTACAACCAGACGTAAATTGCTTTCTATCATGATTGTACGTGCTTCTTCATCACCCCTTAAAGCACGCTTACCAAAAACTTTTTCTTCATCAGCAGTTAGTAGCTTAGATTTACCTAATTCATTCAAATATACTCGTGTAGCATCTGCATTTAAAGAGTTCTTAGCATCTGCTGATTCCAGTATTTGTAGCTTAGGTTCGTCTATCAATCCCGAATTACTAGGACTTTCATCAAATCTAAAGTCAACCCTATCAGCATTAACATTCATGCTACTCATTGATGTCACTTCAACAACCTCAGTCATAATCACTCTCCTAGTTAATCGGTATTAATAGTAGTTAAATTATTATTTTGGCAAATACTTAAGTGGATTTACCGGTTTTCCATTTCGTCTAATTTCAAAATGCAGGGCAGTTGGCTTACCTTTCATTGAACCAACCTCGGCAATAACCTGCCCTTTTTTTACCAGTTGCCCTTCTTTTACAAGTAATCTTCGATTATTTGCATAAGCACTTAAGTACAAATAATTATGCTTAATAATAAGCAAATTACCGTAGCCCTTAAGTCCCGAACCACTGTAAACAACTTTGCCTGAAGCAGCAGACTTAACTTTCTCCCCGATCTTTCCTGATATATCCATTCCTTTTTTTCCCGTTTTTAGAAAAGTTTTTAGCACTTTTCCTCTTAACGGCCACTGCCAGTACAACTTTAACATCTTTTTGTTATTAGTTGAAATTGTTGAAGTTTTTTGTGACACATTTCTCTTTTTAATTTTCTTTACTATTCTCTTTTTAGCTTTAGCGGCCCTCCTAAGCTTTTGTTTAGGCTTAAATAATTTTATTTTTTGTCCAATCCGCAACTCGTAAGGTCGCTTAATATTATTCCACTGCGATAGTCGTTTATAGCCGTGCCCTGACCGATAACCGATGGCATATAATGTATCGCCTTTCTTTACTACATAATATTTATCACCATTTATTAAATCTCGGTAATACGGCCTCACTGGCGCATAATTATGATTGACTGCACAACCCGAAATATAAAAAACCATTAGCAATAAAGGAAAATACTTCACGCGGTCACGGCTGCGGTTTTCTATCGGTCGATTTTTGCCGATAGACTGCGTTGCTGAAATGGTTACGTAGCTTGCTATGCGCCCATTCCAGCGCCTTGCTATAGAAAAAAACCAACTCGCTATAAATTCCGCATCCGTGACCGCGTGAAGTATAACCCGACGTACAAAAACGCTTAGCTTGCAATGCCAGATGCAACTAAAAGAGACCTGCATAAATCCTGCGCACTGCTTGGATTCAGTCATTCCTATCACTAAGTTTCATTTGTTATTTAACAAGGCGGCTTTAGCTTGATTGATCTTGGCAGCCAGATAATCACTACCGCCTCTATCAGGATGCATTTTTTGCATTAACTTTTTATGTGCCATGATGATTTCTGTTTCTGATGCCGTTAAGCTAACACCTAAAACTTCAGCCGCTTCTTTTTTGGTCATAGCCCCTTTATAGCTTGAAGGTTTATTAGTATTAGATGACTGATTTTTGTTTTTTTTAAATGCCATCCACAAACCATGCAGTTGCGGCACATATCGCATGATAAAAGGCAGCATTCTTATAACAAAAGCAACAAACACGCCCGCCAGAGCAAACAACCAATTTAGCCTACCCGTAGCGGCAAAAAAAACAATAAGC
>WTAG01000613.1 GCA_013139755.1 Methylomarinum sp.
TCACTCATAATTCTGTTTGGTAGTTGTCTGCTTTAAAACCAATAATCATTTTTTCGCCAGTATCTAATACGGGGCGTTTGATTAATGTCGGCGTTTCTAGCATATATTGCATTGCAGAGTCTTTTGATACTGATTTTTTTTGATCATCAGTCAATTTTCGCCAACTGGTACTTTGTTTATTAAGCAATTTCTCCCAGCCTAATGAGGCCTCAAATGATTCAAGTAATTCAGAGCTTAAACCTTGTTTACGGTAATCATGAAACTGAAATTCAATATTGTTTTGTTGCAGCCAGTCTTTAGCTTTTTTAACCGTATTACAATTGCTAATGCCATAAAGAGTGTACATGTTATAGCTCGCTATTTAATAATTCATCAAGGCTGGGTAATTCTTTATCTTTATGAGTGTGTGTTTTATAAAGTTCAATAAATTCCATCAAGGCTTGTTCAAGATCATCAAGAATACCTTGTTCATTTTCTTTTTCTTCACCCGATAGCCCCGAGCTATCTAAGTATTCTTTTTGTAAAGCAATCTCGCTGTTTAAAGATAAAATCGCGTAAAGGACGGCATTGCTGGATAAAGGTTCTGGCATGGTTGTTAGTGGATATGTCTAATAAATAAGGTAGTATAACTTGCAATAAGGTTTGAATGGGGCTAAATAAATGACATTATTTTTCAGGGTCAAAATGATTAATATCTTCAAAAGAGCAAATGTTTTTTACTCCATTATCTGAACTAACCATGATGATGTTATCAGAAGTACTTTTGCTTACAAGAGCAACATGAAGCATATCCATTGAGCCAACATTATAACGCTCCCCATATTTCAAGATGAAACCCTGAGCGTGATTAATAATGATTTCATCTATTTGAATATCAAATTTTTCAAAAGGGGCGGTTGAGAGGGTGTTAGTTAATTGCGTTAAAATTCGAGATAGCACTTTTTTCTTATTTTTCCTGTTAGTTCCAAATGTATCTTTTCGAAATTCAGTGTAAATAACTTTCCAGGTTTCAAGTAATGTTAATGATGAATAGTAGATATGTACATCGGGTTGTTCAAGAAGTTGCTGTATTTGCGCAATTCCTTTTTCATTTTTATAATTTTGTAAAATACTGGACGATTTAATTAGTGCATTCGCGTCTAAATAATAATTTTCCATTATGCGACATTTTTCTGGTTCAAAATATCCATAAAGTCCTCCAGCTTTTCTTCTGGAATTAATTGTGCTAATTTTATAATTTGGCTGTAGAGGTTTGGCATTTGAGCTTCTTGTGTCCCTTTTTGAAACCAATTCTCTGCACCGAGTTGAAGTGCTGCAATGGCTTCATCTTTATCACCATGTCCCGTAATAATCGCACTACTGACAGAAATACCCTCATCATTGATTGCTCGAATAACATCAATACCACTTATGCCAGGCATCACTAGGTCAATAAGAACAACTTCAAACATTTGTTGCCGTAATTTTTCTAAGCCTTCTTCACCAGTTAAAGCCGTTTCAACAAGGAATTCACGTTTTTCAAAATAATTTTTAATTTCAGTTAATACTGCTTGTTCATCATCGATCACTAATAATTTATATTTATAGCTCATCATTTGTCTCCTGTTCAATCGGTAAAGTGATTTTAAAGCCTGCTCCGCCTAAACTAGCTGAGTAATATTCAATTGTTCCGCCTAAATCTTTGGCTATTTCTCGGCAGAAATAAAGACCTAATCCCATACCTTCTGATTTTGAGCTTAAAAAAGGCGTAAAGAGTTGGGGCTGTTGTTCTTTATTTATTCCATTACCGCTGTCTTCAATATTAAACCCTACAGAATCTTTTTGTTGCCAGGTTTTGATGCATATTTTTTTTATAGGTTTTTCTTTCACTGCTTCTCGGGCATTACTAAGTAAGCTAATTAACATTTCTTGTACAGCAAATTCATTACTAAGAGCCATAGGTAACGAGTCAGAAAATACTTTAATGGTCTCTATATGATCTATTTGATAAGGCGCGACAAACAGTAATTGATAAATGTCTTCTATTAGTTCATTAAGATTGACAGCGGCTAACTGTTTTCGGTCCCCTCGTGAGAACTTTCTAAAATTAGACATCATTAGACTAAGGCGTTCAGTTTGTAGAATGATTTTTTCTAATAAGGGTTTTAATTCTGTTTCAGGATTAAATAAATTATCATTCAAGTCGCCTAGCGCACCTGATGCAATCATACTAATAATACCAATAGGGTTGTTAATATTATGCGCCATCATAGTTGCCATTTGCCCTAGATAGGCAAGGCGTTCTGATTTATGTAGAGCTGCCCGCTTTTCTAATTTTTCACGTTCTAAGTGAGCAACCTTATTTTGTAGGTTTTCGTAATTTTTTTCAATTTCCTTATTGTAGGGATGGTCTGGTTGTAAAGATTTGGTAAGTATTTTTCTGGCAGATGAAAAATATTGTTCAGCCTCATCATTATTACCTTTTATAAAGGCGAGTTCACCTAGGTTATTTAATAACATTCCTGTGTAGGGGTGATCTGGACCAAGTTTGTTTTTTTGTATTTTTAGGGCTTGTTGGTAGTATTCTTCGGATTTTTTTAGTTCATTTTTATCTTTATAAAGAGTACCCAAGATCATTAAAGAGACTGCGGTATGGGGGTGCTCATTATTAAAATATTTTTTGAAAATGGAAAGGGCTCGTTGATAAAACGCTATAGATTCTTCTAATTTATTTTGAGATTGATAAATACTGCCCAATGTATTCAAATATGAAACTAAGCTGGGGTGGTCATGACCAAGAAGATTTTCCTTTATAGCTAAAGCTTCTTTTTGGTACTTTTTTGCTAAGTTAATATCACCAATAGCAAAGTGTATATTCCCCTTAATTGATAAGGATTCTGATATTAATACATCTTTAAGACCTAATATTTTTTTTCTTATTAAAAGGGCTTTTTCTGTATATTCAAGAGCAGTTTTATACTGTCCTAAGGCACAGTATGTATTCCCTAAATTGTATAATGTTAAAGAGCTTTCTAAGCTATCACCATTAAATTTCTTCTGCTGTTCATTGAGAACAGAAAGAGCAGATGAAATGGATTTATCATAATTTCCTTTATGATGATCTGTAACAGATAAATTATTTAATGTTTGTAAAGTATCTGGATGTTTTGCCCCTAGTACCTTTTCTCTAATGACTAAAGCTTGACTGTAATATTTTTCAGATTCATCATAATCACCTAAATTTCCTAGAACAACACCTAAATCATTCAGGGTATTTGAAATTAAGCGTAGGTTCTTAGGAGATAGGTTTTTCATTATGAGTAAAGACTCTTTATAGGCCTTTTTAGCTTGTTTATAATCACCAGACTCATCAAAATTACAGCCTGCTTTAGCTAAATGAAAAGCTTTTTCTTCTAAATGTTCTTGAGTTTGAGGTATAAGTTGACTTGCTTCGTAATAGGCTAAAGCTGCACCTTTATAAAAGCCTTTTTTCTCTTTATCCCCAGCCTTTTTAATCACTTTATTGTAAAGGCGTTGTTTTTTATGTAAATTATTAGCTTTCATGACCTATGAATATTAAATCTCATTTTTTATTGTTGAATAAACTATACGCTGGATATTCTTTGTATGCTTTAGTGCTGGTGGAGAAATATGATAGTTATGGCATGTTTGGCATTGTGTTTCAGTCATTGAACGCTGGTGGCAAGATAAACAGACTTTATTCTCTGTGCTAAAGTTACTTTCGAATGTCAGTGGGTTGTGGTCTTCATAGCTATCTAAATATCCATCATTGCTATTTTCCTGATGACAATCATTACAAATGTTCTCATCCTGATATTTGATATGAGCAGCATGCTTGAATTTGATAAATTCCTTTTGATCTGAACCTTTGTCACTGGCAGGCCAGTTAATCTTAAAGTTTTTATCATCAACTGATTCAACACTGTGGCATTTGCTACATTGAACTGAGGCATCTTCTGAAATAAGCTCATTAAATAGCTCTAAGCGCGATTTTTCAGCGAGTGTTGAACTCACTTCA
>WTAG01000265.1 GCA_013139755.1 Methylomarinum sp.
CTCCCTTAGTTCTTGTGCGTTTTGTGTTTATGGTGGCATTATCGCTGATAATGAAACGGCGTATGCCGAACTAGATAACAGGGCATGTGAATTAGCTAAAGAGTTGGGTGTTGATCATTTGGAAATGAGGAACCGAACTCAAACAACCCCTGACCGTCCTTACAAAGAACTATATGTGACCTTTAGGAAAGAACTAGAGGCTGATGAAGAAAAAAATATGCTTGCTATTCCTCGCAAACAGCGGGCAATGATAAGAAAAGGCATAAAAGTAGGGCTAAGCAGTGAAATTGACAAGGGTATTGAGCGATTTTATCAAGCTTATTCTGAAAGTGTCAGGAATCTTGGAACGCCTGTTTTTGCAAAGAAATATTTCGAAATACTCAAGCAAGTCTTTAATGAGCAATGTGAGATATTAACTGTATTAGACAAGGATCAACAGTTGATTGGAAGCGTGATGAACTTCTATTTCAAAGATGAGGTGTTACCTTATTACGGTGGAGGGACAGAGCATGCACGTGCAGTACAGGGTAACGATTTTATGTACTGGGAAGTTATGCGTCGTGCGGTAGAAAAAGGAATTAAGATTTTTGATTACGGTAGAAGTAAAGAGGGTACAGGGTCGTATCGTTTTAAAAAGCATTGGGGATTTGAGCCTAAACCACTTTATTATGAATTTTATTTAGTAAAATCAGATGCCATTCCTGATATTAATCCTTTAAATCCCAAATATAAGATATTTATTGCAGCATGGAAGCGTTTACCATTGGCAGTGAGCCAAGTAGTAGGGCCTTGGCTAGCAAAAGATTTGGGTTGATGATTGATGAATATCAGTCAAAGTAATTTATAATCGTTCCCATCGCTCTTACGTAGAATAATGGCACTGGGGCGATAGGAACTTAAAATACGCTGAATAAAGACTAAACCTTTAGACAGGAGAAGTAGATCATTGGAATCTTTTGCACTGTATAGTTATTCTGCCTCGACAATAGCTTATTTTTTACTATTATGCTTATCCTTAATAAGGATAAAAAAGAATCCATTGGGCATTCCTCTTGCTGCTACACTTGTGCTCTCATTGGCGTGGAGCGCTTATATTGTCTTTGTTATACAAAATGAAGCGTTTTATATCCAAGAGACCTTCCCGTTAGAATCCTTAAGAAACCTGGCCTGGTTCTTTTTTCTCACTCTATTAATTTCAAAACAACAATTTAATAAGCAATATTTTCTACTGCAACATGCTTGGCAAGTTTATTGTATGGTTTTGATAGTCAGTTGCGTTGTTATCTTAGAGAGCGTGTCTGAATTACGATATCTATTACAACAGTTTATAGGTTTTGATTTTCGTCTTTTTGTGCATGTCGGTTTTGCAATTGTTGGTTTGATACTGGTCGAGCAACTTTATCGTAATGCTGTGCAGGAACAGCGGTGGGCGGTTAAATTTTTATGCTTAGGACTTGCATCATTATTTGTCATCGATTTTATTTTTTATAGCAAATCTTTGTTGTTTAATGTGCTTGATATTTCCCTGTGGGACTCAAGAGGTGTGGTTAATGCATTGGTTGTGCCGTTACTCGCTGTGTCACTTAAACGATTAAGCGATGACACTGTTAAAGTCCAAGCCTCTAATAAAGTAATATTTCATACTACTGTTTTGTTAGGCGCAGGGATTTATCTGTTATTAATGTCTTTAGCTGGATATTCTATAAAAGAATATGGTGGAAACTGGGGAGGGATTGCTCAAACAGGGTTTATCTTTTTAGCGATTATATTCTTACTCATTTTCTTTGTATCAGGAAAAATAAGAGCCTTAGCAAAGGTTTATTTTAGTAAGCATTTTTTTCAGCAACGTTATGATTATAGGACTGAATGGATCAAGCTAAGCAAAAAAATAGCTGAGTTAAATTCATTAGATGATTTGTCTTATTTTATTGTTCGTACAATGGCAAATATGGTCGACAGTTCGGGGGGCGGATTGTGGGTAAAAAATGAGCAAGGTGATTATTTTCTGAGTGCAGATAAAAAATTAGGGGATCACTCAAGACAGTTGATCACTAAACAAGAGCCTTTAATTCCATTTTTAGAGACAAAACAATGGGTGATAGATTTTGTTGAATATTTTGATGACCCCGATATTTATGAGGGATTAGGACTAGATCAGTGGCATAACAAACTTGAAGATATTTGGCTGATTATCCCACTCTTCCAGAAGAATAATTTAGAGGCATTTGTGGTACTGACTCAGCCACTGGCGGCTAGGCAAATTGATTGGGAAGATCATGATTTATTAAAAACAGTAGGGATGCAGTTGGCTAATGCCCTCGTGTTGACAAAAACAACCAATGACTTATCTATAGCTAGACAATTTGAAGCATATAACCGTTTTTCAGCATTTTTAGTTCATGATCTAAAAAACTTAGTTGCACAAATATCTTTAATTGTAAAAAATTCTGACAAACATAAAACAAACCCCGAGTTTATTGATGACTCAATTGAAACGCTTGAAAATGTTGTCAAAAAAATTGACAATATTCTAGGACAACTAAAGAAAGGTAATAGTGATCTGGTTAATAAATCCAATATTAATCTTGCTAGTGTTTTAGATGAAGTTGCTATACAACAGTCGGCTAACAAACCCACCGTACAAATAATAATAGAAGATAAAGATCTTAGAGTGATCGGTGAAAAACAAAAAATGGTCGCTATACTTGGACATTTGGTTCAGAATGCCCAGGAGGCAACGGATGATGAAGGCTTGGTTAATATTGAAGTGGTAAATAGTGAATATGAGGTCGCTTTAAAAATTATAGACACAGGCTGTGGAATGGATGAAAAATTTATTCAACAGCGACTGTTTAAACCATTTGATACCACAAAGGGAAATGCAGGCATGGGGATAGGTGTTTATGAAGCGAGAGAATATATTACGCAGCAGTCAGGACGAATTACAGTGGAAAGTAAATTAGGACAAGGCACAGTTTTTGTTTTATATTTACCTAAAGCTAGTTTAGATTAATTGAGTAGAGCTGACTTCAGTCCGCTGTTAATAATCAAAGAATGAGCATTAAATAAACTTGGTGATTATCTATTTGAAAGTGAGTTTTAGTCTCGTATAAGCCAGGAGAGGCCAAACCCTTGTCTCATATTATCGGAATTATTTTAAGCAAAACTTCATGCAAGCTTATATCAGTGTCATCTAATTAAAAT
>WTAG01000231.1 GCA_013139755.1 Methylomarinum sp.
GCGCTGTATATTGAGGACTGAAGTCTGCACTACAACCCGTGTTAATTCCGCTCTAACCATTTACCCGCGATTGGCTCACTAACGTCACCCGCACCACTAAACTTAAACGGTACAGAAACCAGTTTCATACCTTGATTTAGTTGCACTGCGAAATGCAAATGTGGCCCGGTTGAATAACCTGTATTACCTGAATATCCTATCAACTGCCCTGCTGAAACCTGCATCCCAGGATAGACTTCTGCTTTTTCCAAAGCCAAATGAGCATAGATAGCCATCGTACCATCTTCATGTAAAATCCGAACACTATTGGCTCGACTCTTATAGGCTTGAGTTAGACCATTTTTAAAAAAATCATTATTTACTTCAATTACAACACCTGACCTAGCCGCATGTACTGGCGTATCAACAGGCATTGCTATATCAACTGCATACTTATTTTGTTCGCCGGTATGGCTAAACTGACCACCAAATGACTGAGTTACTTGGAATTGCGAATGCATGGCAAAAGGAGGTAAATAAACCGCTTGCTGATCATGAACAGCTAAAGGACTACCAATGTTATAGCGATATTGTAATGAGTAGCCCCACGACCTATATTCATTAATCGCACCAACCTCAAATAAGGCCTCAGATTGTCCCGGCTCAACAATAAACTGCTTAGGCAATGCAGGTTTAGTCTGTGCATTATTCGCTTTCTTTAAAACAGCTTCGACTTCCACCGGCCCATGATAATTATTTATAGCAAAATATTTAGGATGGTGTTTATCCCCTGTTTTCTCAAGCCAAATATATCGTTTACGCCCTGCTTTCATTTGCCTGACTTCTACCTCCTGCTTAGTTTCAGGTGGTTTATCCGAATAATGCCAGTGTCCTTGCTGATCTTTATATTTATAGAGTTTTTTGGCTAAGAGTTGTTGTGAAAATAAACAGCACACAAAGAATGTTAAAAATAGTTTCATAAGAGTATTTGATGCCCTTTTACAATTATTTCATAGGGAGTTTAATTTGAAACTCTACTCCCGGCTGTTTATTGACCACATCAACTTGTGCATTCATAGTTTCAGCTAATTGCACCACTAACGCCAGCCCAATCCCTGTACCCGGCGTAGTTCGAGTCAGTTCATCACCTGAACGATAAAATAACTGGAATATCTTTTTAAGCTGATCTTTTTTAATGCCATCCCCATAATCACGAATAAAAAAACTCACAGTCTGCTGCTTTTTATTCACCTTAAAGCCTATATCGATCTTTTTTATGCTTGAATTATTGGCAAATTTAATCGCATTATCAACTAAATTAATCACAATTTGAAAGAAAGCATCTTCATCTACCTTAATATCAACTGTTCCACTTTCCTCGGCTGGCTGCAAGAGTTGCAATTGAAAAGATGAAGCTTCTATTTGTGCTTCAACTTTAGCTGGAATCTGATTTAACAGTCTTCCTGCTGAGCTGGTGATAATTTCAGCAGGCTGATGTTGATGTCCTAATCGCGCCAGCTGTAACACATTGGCAATTAACCGGGATAATCGCTCACTTTCAAAGAAAATAAAATCATAATAGCTCTGTTTTTTAGCTTCATCTACAACCCAGCCTGAACGTAACATTTCCCCATACATTCTAATCGATGTTAACGGCGTTTTTAGCTCATGGCTCACCGAGGATATAAAATTTTGTTGCTGCCTGGCTAAATCAATCTGCTTAGCGCCCAAACGATAAAAGGCAATAAAACCCAGAATAAAAATGCCATAAATTGATAAAGCCAGTAAATCAATCAATAAAGAACCCGGCACGCTATCTAATTTTGATGCATTAACCCGCAGCTCCATTTTTTGAAAAGGAACCGATAAAGTTCGCTTATAAAGTGAATACTCTTGTTTGGCATTATTAATCTTAATGCTATGAATGACCTCAGCCTGATTGACAATCATCATACTATTAAATGCTGAAGTAATGGCTAAAGGATGCATTATTGCCTCTAAAAAAGCCTGACTTTTAACCACAAACCCCTGAGTATAACGCTTATTATCATGCCAGATATAACGATAAAAACAGAAATAATCCTGTCCTATCAATAATAACTGTAAAGGTGTAACTTCACTTTCAAAGCTGACTATATCAATCACTGTATGTGATGTTTTAGCTGTTTCCAGTGCATTATCTTTCGAGTGCAGATCAACAGTTTCTTGTCCAGCAACAACCGGTCTCACTAGCTCTTTGGAGCGCTTAAAATAACTGCTCGCCATAGACTGGTCAGGTAATTGCACGGTTTCTCTTCGGGTTTTATATTGCTTTGCTGCTTGCCGCTGTTTTGCTTGTAACAACCGATCTAAAGGCTTTACATTATTTTCAAGTTTACCCTTCTGTTTTTTTGCTAATAGCACAGGTGGTGAAACATCATCCTCCATAGTAATGCCTGATTGCTTGAATTCTTCTTTATAAGGCTGGTTTGTTACCACTGATGCCGATTTGTTTTTCGAGATATTGTTAGACAATAAATGACGCAGCTGCTGTTTTAACTTTAAACGGCTATCCAGCTCGGCCAGACTTAAACCAGAAAGATTATCCATTCCTATTTCTGGCAAGGCGGGCAAATGAAAAGAACCATCGGTATTAATTTGAAAATATCCAACCAGCCCTTTAATCCCTATTTTGGGAGGAATCTCGGATAAAGGTGAAAATTTAACCCCCGCTGCTTCAGACAGTAAAGGGTTTTCCATCACATTAAAAAAACGATATTCGGCAATGGGACGATTTTGTTCTATTTCCAATAGGCGTTGTAAATTAAGCTCCAGCTGATCAGCCAGGGTCTCAGCTTGATGACGGCTGGTAAAATATGCTTCATTTTCCAGTTGTGCATAAACATTCTGCAATAAATAATAAACAGGTGCAGATAGCGTTAAAAAAAACAGCAATAACAAGCAGCCTAAGCGCTTTTTTTGTTTATAAGGGCTAAGAGCTACCGTTCTCATCGATTTAAGCGGTAGCCTTCACCTCTAACTGTCACCAGCCACTTTGGCTGTTTTGGATCTTCTTCTATCTTTCGACGTAATTTTGCAATATGAATATCAACCGTTCGTGTTTCAATGGCATCGG
>WTAG01000094.1 GCA_013139755.1 Methylomarinum sp.
TATCTGGCTTTTTACAATGGTCAGCGAACACACTCTATATTGGGGTATAAATCGCCCTTAGAGTTTGAGAGTGAATTCCAGAGAAAAATAGCCTAAGAATGTGTCCTGTTTTACTTGACCATTACAAGTTGAGTGGATACCTTTAATATATGATGTTAAATGTGCAGAATTAACTTGTGGACGCATCAATAAATTGTGGAAAGACCAATTAAGGCTGGAAAATAGCTTTTCATGTTCTAGTTGTGGACGAGAGAATCAGTTAGTTCTAGGTGTTAAAGTAAAAAACCAACAAAAAAGCGATTTTTAGGACCGAATAAAAAAGACATTATTATTTCATTACTCATCCCAACGTACTGAATCTAGTCCCGTCAAACTGCGATTTATCGTGTTATATGGTTTCATTTATCTTGTTAGTGATCAATCAGCCTAGCCTAAACACCAGATTTGACTATAACTCCTGATTACGGAATGCAATTAAAAGTCGCATGATTTTTTGTCCGTAAAAGTGTTGACACATCAGTTAATCAAAACTTTATTTTATGTGATTTTGCTAACGTTTTAAGTAAGGAGCACTTGCCGCTGGCTGACATTACCCCTACTATGCTTATGAACCGTTTAAATTTGAGGAAAAAAATGAAAAATAATACGATTAAAATTATTTCTAGTGTGTTTCTTGGCACAATGATCTCTAGCTCTGCAATAGCTGGCGTAAATAGTCGCACAGTGGATGGCATAACCTATATAGCGGATAGCAGCGTTATTTTTCCCGATGATACAGTCAACCTTGAAGAACTCTGCCCTAAGCTCGATACTGAAGGCGTTGAAGTAGGCGATGCAGTGCCTATTGACGCTGAGGGTACAGTGATGGACATTACCGCTTGCTTGGAACCCGTTTCAGCTGATAAGAGTTGTGATGCAGAAGTTAGTCTGGGAAAAGGAAGTCTTACTATTCCTTGCCTAAAGGTACAAGTTAATGATGATGACGAGTCTTCCCTAGCTTGTGAAGTTCATATGGGGCAAAGAGGCAATTCAATGAACTGGAAAGTCGAGTTTGTTGATTGCGAACCAGAGACTCAAAGCGAAGACCTTACAGATGATGATACCGAGGACGACAACAGCGATGAGAATGATGATAGCGAGAACTAATCAGACAATACTTTAAAACCTACAGTATCTATCTGTCTGGCACTTACCTGTTCTGGACAGATACATCCTTTTACAACCTCACAATATACCCTAATTTTCAACACCGCTAGCGTGGTTTAGCTAATTGGGATAAATTTAACGCCCTAACGCTCACTGATACTGAGAAATTGAGCGGGAGGTTTTATTAAGTGCACTTCCTCGCTCGTATTTCATATCTTTTTCTGGCGCGCCATCCTACCTCATGAAATACTTGGGTCTCCTGCCGCTTACTGCGGACTAAAAATCATCACGTCGCTAAGCTCCGTTTCCATGATTTTCAGCGTATGACTTTTTAACCAAGTAAAAAATAATTTGAATTTTGACCCATATGGGTCATGCGATTTTTTTTCAGATGGTGTAGTCTGAAAAAAATACAAATTTCTTGGAGATAAGGCAAACGATAGTGGCTTTTTACAGCCAAAAACAGGCATTAACGCAAACATTTCTCAATCGAGACTGACCCTTTTAATCTCTTTTGATCTTGATAAAATTAATATACAACTGCTCAAATCATTGTTTCTTAAGAGCGATCCTTTTCATTGAATACAGAAAAATATCTAATTATCATTATAATTCAATTACTTAACTAATTACTGGTAGCATAATGACTGACCGCCCCTTATTCCTGTGGTCCGATGCCCTGAGTTATTGGAGGATGTATTCCTAGCTCCCAAACACAATATGTAAGCAACAACGCTAAGAATCAGCGCCAGCACAGCCACCGCTTGCAACGCTATATATGAAATAACACGAGGAAAGTGAAATGGCCACAACGGATATACGCAGTAACCAAATCAGCGGGATTGTTTTGCACAAGGAAACCAAGAGGCCATTGAAGGATCTTCTGGTCGTGGCATTCGATCTGGACCCAGATGGACTCAATCCTGACCGAGATGCAATTCGCGTCAACACTGATCCTCAAAGCTTGCTTAATGATCCTGCTACGTTCAAGGTGACAGAACGAGAACAGTTACCGAACGGCGTACCAGGTGATCGGTTGGGTTCCGTGCTTACCGATGAAGACGGGCAATTCCAAATAAAATATGATGACGACGCTTTCCGAATTAGAAGAAAGAAGGTCAGAACGAGGGGCGAGATACCAGAACAAAGGCCCGATCTCTTTTTAGTTGTTCTTGTGGCAGAAGAATCTGGCCAGAGTGAGTTTGACAATGTTCTCTTTCGATCTAACTGGGCGCGAATTAACGCAGGTCGTATAGAAAATTACTTAATAGAGATATCATCAGAAGGCCTAAAAGCAAAAGGTATTCCGATACCGAAGGCCAGCACCGCGTCAGAAAGCGTTGATGCTAAAATCGCAATGGTACGAAAAGAAAGAGAGAATGAGCGTGATTTTCGATTGAAAATGACTGAGGTGCATAAAGATTTCGACCTGAAAGATCAAGCCGAGAAGGAGGACGTAAGAGATCTAGTGAAAAAGGCCCTCATCCGAGACATAGGGGATTTTAACGCCAACAGCAAATTTGTTCGTTTCGTTCAAGATGGCGAAACAATCGAGGCTGCCCAACGCGATGTTTACAAAATTGGAGCCAATCAGTTCAACAAAGTCATCAAAAGTCAAGATCCCCAAGCGACTCAGCCAGGTGAAGGCATTAAGATCAGTCTGTATCTCACGGATGAGGAGAAGGAGGATCTGAATCTAGAAGCAACACGATTTACCCATGATGATGACAAAGACTATTTCAGACTCGATGATGAAGCAGCTATTCGTGCGCTCTTATTCAAAAAAGAAGATGACGACGGAATTAACTCAGTACTTTTTTCAGAAAACCCGATAAGTAAATATTGCCTCGAAAAATCTAAAGAAGCAAAATGCGCTAAGGATTTTTTGGCAGATCCACCACTAGTGCCCCCTCAACCAGCGGAAGGCGTTCCGCCGCCGCCCACAACAACCCAAACCGCCGACATTCCTGAGTTAATTAACAAGGTACTGTTCAGCAAAGGCAGCACCATCTTTGACGACGACGAAGATCAATTGAAGCGACCGGACGCAGCCAGTGTTCAGGCAAGCGTGGATTCATTTGCATTGCAGAAAGGCCCCGCTGACGCGACAGCGTTCTACGACTTTAATAGTTTGCAGATCGCGTTCAGTCACGTCTGGAAACAATTGGTTGATCAGACAGTCGTAAATCTGGGTGAGGAAGCTCACTTCGGACTAAAGAATGCAGGCAAGAAAAGTTATCTTGATTCGGTGATGCAGGGCGCTGTAATGGATAAAGCGCTTCTTAATCAAGTGGTTTACTACGCGATTTGGCAACAAGACCCTATACCTGCCTCTGTAGTAAAGAATTTCGATGTTCACGTCTTGGAGTATGAAGCGCTCACGGAAAACCAGAAGAATGAGCTGAAAAAGATTGCAGAGGAGATAAACGAACTTAAAGAGAGTGAACGTCGTGTAACAAGCTCTAGCTCGTCTGGTTCTGGCATTAAAATTTCAACAACTGTGACCTACGTGGGCCACTCGGATAAAATCGAGTCGCTGTATGATCAGGGCGAAATGATTCTGGAGAACATACGAATAAATAAACCGAACAGTACAAATAGTATTCTTAAAGAGTTGCAGGATAGACTGCAGTCGAAGTACGAATACACTGTTTTCGCTGCGGACAAGGACTATCACAGTGTGAATTTTGGGTTAATGAATACGTTTCGTCAAAAGTGGGAGCCAATATCCTACCAAGCAGGTAAGTTGGCGAAGACCATACCAATGGCTCCAAAGGAAGAACGAAAATACTCGGTTAAAATGACCCGAAAACTGAAAACATCAGAAAAGCAGGCACAGAAGTTCAACTCAGAAATCGATAATGAGTTCAACCTGACAAGCAGGGCAGAGTCTGAGATCGTAAGTAAGGCACAGAAAAAATCGGATTTCGAATTCAACATCAATGCCAAATACGGACAATCATCGTCGAAGTTGGGTCTTGGAAAAGATGCCAGCAAAGATAGCTCAGAAGCAAAAAAGTCCTTCCGCGAATCCGTAATCAAGTCTGCACAAGAATTCAAGGACGAGTGGTCGCTCACTGTTGAGTCTGAGGAGTCATTTGATTCAGAGCTGACGGAGTCCGGAACCATTACTAATCCAAATGACGAATTGTCGGTCACTTATTTATTTTACCAGTTGCAACGTCGATATAGGGTTTCCGAGCAACTTTACCGGACAATGCCTGTTGTGCTGGTCGCATTGGACGTTCCGTCACCTGACGAAATCACAGAGGGGTGGGTGATTGCGAATGATTGGATAATCAACAGAGCGCTATTAGACGATAGCTTTCGAGATGCATTGGAGCTCCTTGCAAAAGAGAGCATCGGAGATGATTTTGCGCTGAGAGAGCTAAGAAAAAATATGCGAGAACAGCGGCGGCTCGTTAGATCTCTAGAAAAGGAGTTCGCAAAACTGGAGCGAGACGTTGCAAACAAATATTCAACGTTACAAGAATCGGTCGATGAACGGATAGACGAAGAACATGATAAGCGATTCTACAAGCGAACGCTGATTCACCGGCTATTTGGAGGAGGATCAGACCCAGCAGAAAAACCCGATCCGGAGATGGCAAAAGCTCTGGAACAGGCCGCAGCCGATGATCATCAGTATGCCGTTGAGCAGTCAAAACAACTGTCGATGGCCGTTCAGCGGGAATCGAATGCGATGCGCTCTATTACCAGAGACTACAACAAAACCATGAAACAGCATTTGAACGCTCTCTTAGCAGTCAAGCGTTTACTAACGCATATAAGGGAAAACATTCTTTATTACATGCAAGCCATTTGGAGCATGGAGCCACCTGATCAGCGGTTTATGCGATTATACAAAGTCAAGGTCCCCTCATTTGAAGTTGAAAGAACCTGCACTATTGCCGCTGACGAAACCGATGATATTTTCAGCCATTTTCGAAAAGATGGTAAGAAAAAATACGACGCATGGATTCAGGGTACGGTTAAAGAACAAAACGGGGCTCCGGATATTGAATACAAATCTTTGGTTGAGGTTGCGGACTTAGATACGGTACTCGGGTACAAGGGCAACTACATCATGTTCCCAATGATAAAACACAATGCTTTGACTGAACTTATGGCAGCGCCCTACGTAGATGAAGCATTCGGTGCAATGGATCCTGATCAGTTGAGCAACGTCAATCTGGAAGAGCTTTCGCGATACATCTGCTGTCTGCACGAAGAAGACCCTGAGCAGTTTGAAACACTGAAGCCGGTTCTGAACGAATGGTTGAAGCAGTTATTAGCCGATCCGCTTCGTAACGGCGATGAGATCATAGTTCCAACAGACTCTCTATTCATTGAAATGTTGCCGTCTGATAAGTCGCTTCTGGAAGACTTCAAACTAAAACATCGTCAGATGGATGTAATGAAAGTCAGAGCTGAAGTACGACAGATGGAGCTGGAGAATGTAAGGTATGCTGCGCGATTATTGGCTGATGATTTTGAAGACCCTGAGGTCGATAAGAAAGTCGTGGTTCACGGTGGTTCAAGTGTAATTGTTGGTAATGAATAAAAGGGCTCGAAGCTATGACGCATGCCGTGGTTGCCTCTTGTGTCAGAATTTGGCAAGAATATAGGTCGTCTGACCTATTCCAGCAATATCAGTCTCACTTAACATTCCATAAACTTTAGGAGAGTATTGGTGACCATTACAGATGTAGAAAGAGGCATAGGTGGCTCTGGCAATATGGCTACAGGAAACAAGAAAACCTTTGCTTCGTCGCTCACTGCGTCCCTACTCATTGCTGCTGGTACTGCTCCAAAGCAAAATCCTAATGCAGGGAATACCGGTAGGCCGACTATAGTAAAATATACATTCCGCATTGATATTACCCCAGCGATGCGAATTGCAAAAACTAAAAAGAAAAGGCACCTCCTTATATGGAAATTAATATTTGAGAGAAATTTCGAGGAGTTTGAATCTATATATGTTACCCGCTCCAAATCTAATGATATATGGGGGTTAGAAAAAGATTATGGGCCAAAAAATAAATATCTCAATTACGACATGTATAAAAGTTTATACAACATTTTTCCCTTCCCAAAACTACTGCCAACCGGCTCCATAGGTATTGACTTCAATTCAGAGATATTAATCCTGGATTCCTTACGTGATTACGATACGGCCATGAAAGCGATGCAAAAAGATCAACGGCAAATCATGCGTCGCGGATTAAAACCCATTGTAGAGTATTTAAAGATTTACAAATTTAAAGATCCTGATCACGTGAAGGATTTGAATAAATACATACGGGAAATCACCACGAAATTGCAGGCCTTGGATGATGAGGCCATGTTAAACCTGAGAGGAGCGAGAGCATTTAGTGGAAGCCATTATACGTTTACGCCACAAGAAGCTATCAAGCATCTGAAGGATTTTTCAAAGCAATTGGACCAATTCACAAAAAACACACAATCTCGGTTGGCAAGTCATGTCGTGATTCTTGATGATTTTAGAACAAGTAAGAATAGGATACAAAAATGGGAAGAGGGTTACCGGATATATTTCGACAGGGAAACTCTGAAACTAAATTTAAAAGATTATAGGCTCAATACACTTGCATTTGGAGATTACCCAGAAACAGAGAATATGATTGATACAGCTTCTGATGTTAAGAATGCACACACAGACAAAGAAGAGAAAAAGATAATTCGAAAAACAAAAGAGCTGGATACCTACCTTAAAAGAAATATGATTGATTTAAAGGTTTTTGAGGCTGTGCCTAAGAACTTTGTCGATAACTTCAAGAACGCTACCCATCAATTGGTCCAAGATATATTGTCTCAACAAATTCGTTTACTAGATTCTGAATTTGACCTACGAAAAAAAGAGCTCACCTATTTTAAGAACTTGTATGCTGTCCTAGAAAATCCTCGCAATCAGGAATATGCTAATAGACACTTTCCAATTGTCACTTTCAGCCAATTTGATGTTTTCGAATTACATGGAATGATTGCCGCTGACAAATCAATTTCAAAAACGGGTAAGGCAAAGAAGTTTTCAAGCGACCTGACTAGAAAAATTGGACACATCCTAGTAAACCAAAAGAATGCCTTGGAAACTATCAAAAATGACTCCAGCTTGATTTGGGACTTAGACCCCTTATTTGGTAGGGCCTACAATGAATTTAAAATGGAAGAAAAATCTATTTATCGGATTATAATCCAAACCCATATTCGGAAAAAGGCAAAGAAAAAAAGTATTAAAAGTCTAATTTTGACTGCCGTCATTTTGGCCCTGTCTGTGATTCCGGGAGTGGGCTATGTTGGTTTGGCCGCCGCCAGCCTTGTTGCTGGAAAGGGCTTGGTTGATTTATATTTTGATGTCCAAGATCATCATATTGCGAGGATTATGAAAAAGGCTGGTTTACGATCGGATGTGCCTTCCGATTGGTGGATTATTCTTTCTGTCGTGGGTGTGTATGGCGATGTCAAAGCATTCCGAAATATCGCGAAAAATATAGCTGGCAGCGATGGCCTATTCCTTAAACAGGTCGAAGAAGCTCGAACAGCGGGCAATTTGAGGCAGGAGTTATTGAAGGAGAAATATATTGATTTGAATGATGCTACTAAAAATCTGATGGTCAAAAACTCTGAAATCATTAATGAGCTTAAGGATACCTTTAATGATACTCGCGAAGCTATTAAGAGTTTCTTCAAAACACATGGGCCGAGGATGGGCATGGGTATTCCATTTGACCACCAGACTGTCGTCCAACTTACAAAAATTGCCTCTGGACTTATTAAACTAGGATATACCTCCTCTGATGTTTTTATTAAGCAGGTTAGAATACTCTTCAATAAGAAACTTTTGGACGATTATGAAGCACAACTTTTGGAAATATTTGATACCGCCAAGAAAAACCAAAAGACGGCAGTAAAATTGCTTAAGGTCAGCGAAAAAGCCGAACTTACCCCAGAATCCTTCAAATGGCTGGAAGAAATTGGAATTACGGGGGAAAAAGTCAAAAGGCAGCTTCTACACCATAAAACTAGCAGCGAAATTATAGAAGCCATAAACACTTTTGGAAGCAAAAATAATAATTTTCACCAGGTTGTAAAAAGCTGGTTCGAAAAAGGCTTTAAACAAAAAGGTGCACGGTTTGTTACGCGTTTTGGCCTTTTTCTCCTTAAATTCAATAAGGTGGATGACATAATTTTTGAAGTGCCTTTTAAAATTTCTCGCCGTAACCCTTCCCGAATCATGGACATTCAAGTACCCGGTATCAAATATGAGATCAAATCGGTGAGAGATGTTGAAGCCTCATTAGTGATCTGGAGTACATCTAAGAAAAAAGCCAGCCAATTTGAAAGGGATCTTCAGTTACTAATTGCTCAAGAAGGGGTAATTAGTTCAAATAGCCCATTAAGATGGATTTTTGATAAAGCATCCCTCCCTGAGGGTTACGGAGAGCCCGAGGTGATTGCTAGAATTCAGAAATTGCTCGACGAAGGCATTTTTAGAAATGACAAACGATTGCCTGCAATTAAAAAAATGGTCAATGACATTGTAGAGGTTTGGGAGGTTCAATAAAGAAAATGAATTAAAAATGACCTTTAATAATAAACGTGGTCTGCCCCCCTTTTCCGTTACTGCGAAAAAAATCAAGGGGTGTGCGGCCGAGCAAGGTCGATAATTTACAACCCCGAAGCAGTCAACAATAATTTATAGGAATATTTTTATTAGAAACAAACTTTATTACGACCACTTTCTTTGGCTTGGTAAAGCTTCATATCAGCTTTCTGAAGGATATCACCAAGACTTTCATTCTCCGTTTGATAACATGCTATACCGAAACTGATTGTGAATTGAATAGTTTCACCAGCCAACTCAAATTTGATGTTGGCAACCGCTTGTCTAATTCGTTCAGCTA
Source organism: Methylomarinum sp. (assembly GCA_013139755.1). The sequence goes on from WTAG01000094.1 coordinate 9,072, forward strand.
GAACTACTGAATCATCAAGCTCTGAATCAAAGCTGATTAAAGCAAACTCTTCACCCCCTATTCTTGCAAAAACATCACCTTCTCTAAGTAAGGGAGAAACTGTCTCTGCAAAAGACACGAGAACATCATCTCCTACTGCATGCCCATATTTATCATTAATATTTTTGAAAAAATCAATATCACACATAAAAACAACTAATGGTTTTTTTTGTCTTCTTGCCATTGCCAACAATTTAGTGCCTAATTCAAAAAAATAACGTCTATTATTAAGGGCCGTT
>WTAG01000379.1 GCA_013139755.1 Methylomarinum sp.
TGAACCGATACGAAAAGGAAGAAGTTACCCTAGGAAAAAATCAAAAATGAAGAATAAATTACATTTCTCCAGTTATAAAAGGACAAAATAAATCAAGGGGTTATCGCTTAACTTAATGACATTGGAATAGACCTCTTCACCTGTAGCACAACCAGGGGACCAGATACGTATATCGTCTCCCGGGGTTTTATTTCTAATGACTTCCTGCAGTGCCTGTTTCAATGCTTTAAAGCATTGTTTATTACGAAAAAATGAAGTAACACAAATCAGAAAGTTATTAGACAGATGAAAATATTCATGTGGATTGGCCTTGATGTAGTCGCAATAACCTTGAATGTCGGCGATTTGCAGGATCGCCATACGCCGTTGTATTTGACGGTTGATAGTGCTTTGTTTGTAATTAACAAAATCAAGGCCAGTTGCTGTATGAATGCCATCAATAATAGAGCTAATATCTACCTTTGTGTCACTCGAGGCAACAAGAGTCAACCGTTTAGCAATACTAGGCAATTGTTTTGCAGCTTGTTGAGGCGACAGTGTCAGGTCAGCACCACCAATTTCAATTGCAGCCTGTGGCATGTCAGGAAACCTGGCGCTAACCGGATCCTGAGCAATGGTAACACCACCGGCCTGTCGTAAAGCCTGAACACCGTAGGCGCCATCATGACCATTGCCAGATAAAACAATACCAATGGCCAATGATTGCTGTTCTTGGGCCAGACTAGTGAAGAATTGATCTATGCAGGGCACAAAATGAGTTGATGATGCTGGCTTTAGCCTGAGACAGCCATCGCTCAGAAAAATATCACAATCATTTGGTGCAAGATGAAGAGTGCCAGACCTGGGGACTACGCCATCGACAACTTCCTCTACAGTCAAAGAAGTTTGCTGGCATAACTGCTCCACCAAAATGCGGGGACTATCTTTTAACATATGGTGGACGACAATATAACTAACATCTTCCTGTTCGGGCAAATTGGATAGCAATGAATTCAATGCCTCCAGTCCACCAGTAGACGCTCCAATTCCTACAATCAACATATTTTTCGTGCCATTTTAGATAGTCGGCGTAAATATTAGCATGTACAAAAAAATCTTGCTTATGCACTAGCCATGACAGTTTGATCTTAGTTCAGTTTTTTTCATTTTTAACGATACAACGGTTACCTCTGTACTATGATGCCTATACTAAACGACTTCCTGCAAAAACAGTTATTATGATGGGATTGGTATTACACCAATCCCAATATATTTTTATATCAAAAAAGTGATATGTAGCCTGCATGGAGCATTGCGGAATACAGGATGAATTGCACGTTTATTCCCATATTACGTGATACTCCATATGGGCTACGATCAATGTTTTTCTTTCCCTGTTTTTTTTGTAACCGATTAGAGTTAGTATTCATTGCGTGACTTTGTCATCACTGGATAAGCTTAGTGCGACTGGTAGCGGTATTGGGCTAACCCATTTTCTGTTGGTTCGGCAACCGTCCTTTGAATCACAGCTTGGAACTAATGATAGTTTATGGTCATCAACGGGCTTTTTTTGCATTATTACTTACCTAAAAGCTGCGATTGTTCGGATAGGGTTGATATAGTTATTAAACGGATGCCCTGTCGCAGGCGAAATCCGATCAATGGCATGATGCCTTTCGACAATAAAGCGTTTGCTTGAGTTTCGTTCAATAATGTTTCAGTTCCAGGTTGCAACACCTGTTCCCCATCCTGATCAATAGAAAAAGCGGGGATATCGTTAAAATAAAAATGCTCTTCTGTTTTTTGTCCCTGACTGGTTCTTATGAGAACACGCGCACACACGAATGCCGGATTCCCCCAAAGCAATTCTTCTGACAGAGGAATAACCGAGCATTCGTCAAACTCAAATGCTTCTATCGGATCGCGTTTATTGCCGTAAGGCAGTCTCAGTAAATAACGAGGATAGCTCAGCATAATCCTGTCTGCGCAAATATCATTAAGGTATTGCGACCAATCTTGGACATTTTCGGATTCAGCGGAAATATAATTTTTAATCAATGATTTGTTAGCACCGCCCAGAAAAAAGCCATCACACGCTTTTGCCAATTTGCTACAAAATACTAGCAAGTCCCTATCTATTTCACTATCGGAAAAACAATAATCTCCAATTAACAAAATATCCTGCTCCCCCTCACCGGACTGAGCATGGTGCAACAATTTCTGCTCAAATGCGCTGCTCTCTTTTTTTAGTTCGAGCATCAACTCGACTTGACTAATATCCACCAGAAAAAAACTTTGATCGTCACCCAGTTCTTCATTCACAAGCGCTTCAGTTGATCGCCAAAGCGCCTCCAGATTCTGAAAGTCCGGTCGATGCAAAAGTGTTCGCAAATATTTGCTTATTGTTAAATCGATAACTTCAATTAAAACCTGATATTGTGGGTCGGCATCCTTTTTTACATAAGGCGATATAATTTGATTAATAAACTGGTCCACCGAATCCGGTCGATCGCTTATTTTTTCAGACTTTTTGCCCAGCAGGCGCTGCAACATATCTTCTTGATTTTCTGTAGCTTTATTTAGCTGTACAGGCGTATCACCTTTTGTTTCACCCTTATAAGAGGCCAGTATTTTCGCTGCTGCCTGTGCGGCTGTATTCGGATTGCTTAACTCCCTTTTTAATTTCTGCAAATCAGCCACTATCTGAACTTTTTCCAGCCATGCATCAGGATGAAAATCTTCCAGGGCTTCGAACTGTAGTGTCAATCCGGAATCGATTTCTAGCGTCGGCATGATCTGAGTCATCACCCGATCAAAGTTATCGATATCAATCCCTCTTATTTTGCGCTGCTCCCATGAATCATGGGACCGACCGGAAAAATCTCCTAAAATATAAATACGAAGACCTTTGTCACTATCTCTTTTAGGCACCGCGCCTTGAGTATTAATACCCATCGTAAAATCAATTCTTCCTGACATGCTTACACCCCACTTTGAGAACAATACTTTAATTTTACAAACAAAAAGAAAAAGAAGCTTTTCTGGTATTTGCACATCTCAATTCAAACTTAGAAAAACTGCATCAGGAATAGATGAGGCAATTAAAGAATTAATATACTCTATCCCCTTTAATACTGCGGCTTCGAACCCTTTTAGTTTTGAATAAAGAAACGGTTGTGGCTTTAATTTTTTTTAATCAATGAAGTTAAGTTTATTAGGAAGCTCATTTTGATCATCATCTGTGATTGGGAAATGATTTGATAATAACTGTCCACAATGTTCAATGGCTTCAACCAGTTTCTCTGTAGGTTCGCCTGATTTCATACCTTCTACAACAAGATTACAGACATTATCCCAATCTTCCTGTTTTAATTTTGCACTGATTACTTCATCACCTAATACTCTTACGTTTTGTTCATATAGAGAAATATAGATCAAAACGCCTGTTGCACCTTCTGTTCCACGTATCCGAAATTGATGAAAGGCTTGTTGCGCGCTCCGCTCCACATCTTCTTGAATTTCTTTTTTTGAGATAAAGATAAGACGTAATACAGGAAAAAAAGAAGCCAGTAGTGCTCCTAGCATAAAACCAAAAAAAATAATTGCTAGCGCCCAGGGTAGAGTGATAACCGTAGTCATCTCGCCTTCCCACTGACCCACTATCGGTGTCAATTCTTGAGTATACAACCATGAAATAGTTAATAACAGCATTCCAAAAAGCACGCCAAAAACATCTTCGGCTCGATCATAACGCCCGGAAACACTGGCAATAACAGGAACTATTTCACCACTGGTATTTCTTTCTGCACGGGAAACAGCCTCTTCAATTATTGTTTTTTGCTCATCAGAAAAATACTTGCTTGCTTTTTTCATTGTCATTTTCTCTATCAAGTTACCAAGAGCCAGAAGCCCCACCGCCTCCAGAAGATCCACCGCCAAAGCCACCAGAACTGCCACCACTGTTGGAAGATCGCAAAATTGCAAATATAATTAAACCTAAAAGAGCGATAAGCGCCCACGCCCAACCACTGCGTCCGGTTTTAAACAGGTTAATGATTAATGCAATAAAAAGAATTATCGATACAATAATTGCAGGTAAAAACCACCAAGGTGCTTCAGGTTTTGGCAAACTAAGCCCCCTGGCCATAGCATCCAAACCTTTAACGCCGGAAGCAATACCCGATGAATATTCATCTTTCTTAAAGGCTGGAATAATAAGATTATCCATAATCTCTTTTGCTGTTCGGTCATAAGACCTATCCCAATCGGCACCCAGTTCTATTCTGGCTTTTCTATCCCCCTTTGAGACCAAAAACAACATGCCATAATTTCTATCTTCAAAACCGATCCCCCACTCATCAAACAAATCAGCAGCATAGCCCTCTATGGAATAGCCAGCCGCATCATAATCAGCAAGAGATGTTATTGTCACAACAAACAATGCCACTTGCTCTTCTTGCAATAATTTTGATGCTAGTAAATTGATTTCTGTTGCCGCCTCTGCATTGATAATACCGGCTTTATCAATATAAAAATCCGCATTATCAGGGCGATCAGGAAATTCTAAGGCATACCCTTTCAAGCTAAGTAAAAGAGTCATCAATAAAATTATTATTTTGAAAGGCTTAGCTCGGTTTTTCATAGCTTAATTCCATACAAAAAATAAGTGTTGTGTCGTAACCGCAGTATAGCCCATGATTTAAAATAATTTACCATCATTTTTATAAGCTAATATTCTATAAAAATAAAGCTGCACAGCGAAGCGGCGCAGCTTTATTTTTTAAAAGTGTTGTGCTTTGAACTTGAATTCACTTTATTTTGCCACCTAAAATGGCTCCGACCCCTTTATTCGGTATGTTTAACAGGCGGGGTAATTTATTGTTATGCTATAAAGCAACACAGCAAATTTACTTGACAAACAAAATGAGACAGAACAGAACAGGATGGAACAGAATGCTAAAACCAATATTCCCACTAA
>WTAG01000332.1 GCA_013139755.1 Methylomarinum sp.
ATAGTGGCTTAGGGTTTGTCTTAGCGCGGGTGATGATGGTTTGTTCGAGTGACTCTGGAATTTTGATATAAACGATAACAGTATGCTGGGCTAATGTTTCTAAAACAGCAGGGTTATCTAGCTCACAAGCACTGCCACCAGCATCATTTAAAAAGTGTTTATAGCCGTATATGTCTTCCGCTTTGTGGATAAATTCTGGAACATCATTTAATGCGGCAATCTCTGCTTGATGATGTAACGCTTGTCTACGCTTAAACTCTTTTAGCGATAAGCCGTCTTGTTCTGCATTACCTAATTTGCCAAGAAAGGTAGAGACAGCGGTTAAATTATCCACTGTAATATTGTTATTAATATGGATAGAGTCAGATAATAGTAGCTTTTTTAGAAACGGTACGTCCATTGCCTGACGTTTAATGTTATCTAAAATAGGCTCCCCCAAATATTTGGTGCCTATGCGATAGTCTGCTGAATAGTGGAACCAGCGGTCTTTAGGTAATTTATTTGCTAGAGTGGTCTTTCCTGCGCCCGACATGGCGAGCAAAGTAATGCTTTTGGATTTCCAATCCAAAAATTGTTGAGGGCTCATTTTCATGAATGTTGATCCTTAAGCGCTAGTTGATATCATATCCAAAACTGATTTGGTTGAATGTTGCAATTTAATAGTGCAACATCAATTTGGATATTATTTCATTCTAGCCCCTACTTATCCAGCATATCAGTAATGTTGCCATTTGCAATGTCGGGTGAGGGATGAGTATCCGGGTCAGAATAGCCTAAATCATCGGCTTCTAAATTGCCGTATGGCGCGCTCCAGTCTTCAGGTGCTTCGACATAATCAAAAGTGGAGTTGTACCAAGTGTCTAAGTCATATTCACCAATATCACCATCGATATATTGCACTTCAATGGCGTCTTCATTGTCATCGGTAGCTACTACTTTAAAGGTTAAGTCATTTTCAACGTCTTTATACCAGCTGCCAATTACAGGATCAGTAATAGTTGTCATTGTTTTATCCTTATTCTCAAGTTTACGTCTTCATCATAGCTAAGTTTTGGGTAAATATGCGAGCTATAAATGAAAAAAAAGAATTGTTTAGGGGAGATAAAGCAGTAGGCAAAAAAAATGCGGCTGTTAGGCCGCATTAAGAGTAATTTTTAGGTTAACTAATATGAACACCCTCATCAGGAGGGAAAGCATTAAGTTGGGGCTATTCTATCGATAAGTAAGCGCTTTGAAAATGTGGCAAATCGACGCGTGACAGATTGTCGCAGCCTTATAATTCAATTAGATAGCTATAAATTATAGAGTTTTTTGATTGTTTATAATTAAAAGACTATTCACACAGAGAAGAGCCTTGTGAAAATAGTTTTTTCTCTTTCTCTGTGTTGTCAGGGCCCTCTGTGTAAATTCTCTCTTTTATAGCAGGTTACTAACGAGAGATTATAGATAAGGCGCGACTTCACAATGACAATAAATCGCAGGCAAAAAAAATGCGGCTGTTAGGCCGCATTAAGAGTAATTTTTAGGTTAACTAATATGAACACCCTCATCAGGAGGGAAAGCATTAAGTTGAGGCTATTCTATCGATAAGCAAGCGCTTTGAAAATGTGGCAAATCGACGCGTGACAGATTGTCGCAACCTTATAATTCAATTAGATAGCTTAATCTGGCAAATTCGGCAAGTGAAATGGATTCGGCTCTTAGTGTTGGGTTTATATCTAACTCAATGATTTGCTCTTCAGTGATCAGTTTTTTTAGTGAGTTTCTAATGGTTTTCCTGCGCTGAGAAAAAGCGGTTGTAACAACTTTATTTAGTTTTTTTATGCTTTCGATTTCAACCGGTGGTTTTTGATGAGGTGTTAGCTTTACGATAGATGACATGACTTTAGGGATGGGATCAAAGCTTTCTGGTGGCACATCAAAGACTAACTCTGTTTCACAAAAATACTGAATCATCACGCTAAGACGACCATATTTTTTTGTTCCCGGTTCAGCGCAAATACGATCTACGACTTCTTTTTGTAGCATAAAGTGCATGTCTTCAATGCAATAGGCACTGTCTAGCAGGTGAAATAATAAAGGGGTAGAAATGTTGTAAGGCAGGTTGCCAATAATACGTAACTTCTCATTGTCTTTGGCCAGAGCAGCAAAATCAAAATTAAGCGCATCCGCACTGTGAATATTAAAGTTTTCCCGGTCTTTAAATTTATCGTTTAGATAACGTACAAGATATCTATCTAGTTCGACCACATCTAAAGTGATTTTCTTGTTTAATAAGGGTTCGGTAATCGCGCCTAGTCCTGGGCCGATTTCTATCCAGTGTTCACCGCTATTTGCTTGAATGTTTGAGAGGATGTTGTAGATAACATTATGATCTTGTAGGAAATTTTGTCCAAATCGTTTACGTGCTTTATGTGTTGTTGTCATCTAGGTTTTACTCATCGGGTGTATTGCGGTCTATTGTAATCTACTTCGCGCGAAGTATAGTTTCTTTTGATAGGGCCATTTCTAATGCCGTTTTAATGGCAAGTTCCAGGCTGCCTAAATTAGCATTACCAGTGCCAGCCAAATCAAGTGCCGTGCCATGGTCTACAGAGGTTCGGATAATAGGTAAGCCCAAGGTGATATTTACCGCTTGACCAAAGCCCATGTGCTTAAGTACGGGTAGGCCCTGGTCATGATACATCGCTAAAACAGCATCAGCTGACTCTAGGTGTTTGGGGGTAAATAAGGTGTCTGCGGGTAAGGGGCCGTGTAGATTAATACCTTGGTTTTTTAATAGCTCTAAAGTGGGTTCGATAATTTCGATTTCTTCTCTACCTAAATGTCCATTTTCACCGGCATGGGGATTAAGCCCGCAGACTAAAATTTTTGGATTAGATAAGTCAAAAAGCTGGCGTAAGTCTTTATCAAGTAGCGTAATAACACGGCTTAAACGATCTGCAGTAATAGCTGAGCTAACTTCAGATAACGGCAGGTGAGTGGTTACAAGTGCAACGCGTAAACCGGGTGTGGCTAGCATCATCACCGGATGGCCTCCGGTAATATCTGCAATAAACTCAGTATGTCCACTAAATGCAATATTTGCTTCATTAATAATGCCTTTATGCACGGGTGCAGTCACCATGGCATCAAATGTATTCTCCAGGCAGCCTTGTGTTGCAAGACGGATAGTTTCTGTGACATAAGGGCTATTAGCGGTGCTTAACTGACCGCAAGTGGATTCGCCTTTGAGTAGCACGGGTAAAACAGTGATTGACCCAGGTTTGTTGGTTTGCGGCGTTTTGTTGGCATCGAATAAATTAATGGCAATATTTAGGTTAAGCAGTGCAGCACGCTGAGTTAATAGTTTAGGGTCTGCTATGATTATTAGCTCGCAATCCTGTTTTTTTTGTGCAAGCTGGATTCATAGGTCTGGGCCTATACCGGCTGGTTCGCCAGCTGTTAGTGCTATACGAGAAATTGGGCCTGATGTTTTCATTAAAATGGGTGGGTAGTTTTACTCTGAATGTGTATTTTATAGTGAACAGCTTCTATAGTACGTTTTATTAATATGAGACCTTTGCACGATTCTCATTTTCCTCCATAGCGGCTTTAAAAATAGATCAAGAATGCTCATTTACTTCGTGTAAACTCCGCTTTTTAATCTGTTTTTGCCTTGCTCTGATGAAAAATCTATTTTGTGCAAAGGTCTCAATATGAGTGATGAAGGTTTATGAAGAAAGGATATCTGGTTTCAGGTTTTTCGAAATGGGTAACAACTAACCCTTGGTGGGTCTTGTT
>WTAG01000108.1 GCA_013139755.1 Methylomarinum sp.
GCTATCATTGCAGCAGGGATGTCGATGGTTGCTACACCTTGGGCCGAAGCTAAAATGAGTCTTTTAATGCATGAAGATCAGAAAGTGGCTGATATTAGAGGGATTGCTGCTGGAAGGTTTAGTGAATATAGTCATGGTGAATTGGTTTTTTATACAGAAGATATAGATCCAGACAAACGTATGCATAATGTTTTTGTGCAAAATAGAGCGGGAGGTAAATTAGGCATTGTAAATGCCAAATATGGACGGATGGAAAATTTACCTGGAGGTTTGTATCTAGTATTAGAACAAGGAGAGAGAGTTCAAGGTGTACCGGGTGAGATGGATTTTATTATAGAAAAGTTTGATGAATATGCTGTGCGAATAGAAAAGAAAGAAACACTTTTAAATCAGCATAGAGAGGCAATACCCAGTGATCAATTATGGCTTTCTGATAAGTTACATGATGTGGCAGAAATTCAATCAAGGTTATCAATTCCTTTAGGTGTTATTTTCTTAAGTTTGTTGGCAGTACCTTTAGCTAAACTTTCGCCTCGAGGCGGAGTTTACGGCAGTCTAGTTGTGGCATTTGCTATTTATTTTGTTTATGGGAATTTAAAACGCATTGGTCATAGTTGGGTGGTAAAGGAAACAATACCTGCTTCATTCGGTTATTTTGGGGTATATTTATTATTGTTAATTCTGGGTGGAATATTATTGGTACGCCTGTATGGCATACAGTGGATTATGCTGCAAATGAAACGTCGGGGTAAGGCATGAGTGTTTTAACCAGATATATAGTCAGAGAAGTATTAAAAGGTTCGGCAGTTGCCCTGATATTATTATTAACGCTATTTAATTTGTTTACTTTTAGTGATGAGTTAAAAGATCTTGGAACTGGGCGATATGGTTTAAAAGAAATATTAATGTATCTGGCATTAACTTCACCTAGGGTATTTTATGAGCTAATTCCGTCATCGGCTTTGTTAGGTAGTCTTTTTGTGGTTGGGGCAATGGGAAATAATCGGGAAATTGTGGCAATGCGTGCGGCAGGCTTGTCTGTTTTCTGGGTGATTAAAGCGGTGATGAGTGCTGGTGTTATTTTAGTCGCTGTTGCTATATTGGTGGGTGAGTTTGTTGCGCCTGAGGCAGAGCGTGCAGCACAATTAATAAAAACCACGGCTCAAAATGATAGGGTTGTAATGCGATCTCGTTATGGACTTTGGTTAAGAGAAGGTAATAAGTTTATTAATGTAAGGCAAATTAAGAATAAATCTGAGTTGTCAGATATATATATTTATGAACTTAATAAGCAAGGTGGCTTAGAGTTAGTGAGTCAGGTAAATAAAGCGACTTTCTTGGGGGATGAATTGTGGCGAATGGAAGCTATTAAACAAACGGAAATTTCGACAAATCAGATGTTTGCTAATAATAAGGACCAAATAGAATGGAAAACATCGATTGATCCTGATTTACTTAAAGCGGCGGTAGTTAAGTCGGAAAATATGGCTTTGTATGATCTGTTTATGTACGTCAATTTTCTTAAAGAGAATAATCAGAAGTCTCAGTCATTTGAGCTGGCTTTCTGGAGTCGCTTGATCAATCCCTTTGTTACCTTTGTAATGCTGATGGTGTCTATTCCTTTTGTTGTAGGAATTAAGCGTGGTGTGGGAACAGGTGGAAGAATGATGATAGGGATTATTGTTGGGATGACTTTTAATATCTTCGATAAAATAGCCGGTCATGTGGGCCTGGTTTATGGCTATAGTCCAATGCTAATGGCAATTTTGCCTAGTATGATTGTTTTTGCAGGGGCGGCTTATGCGGTAAGTCGGGTACGATAAGCTTTTGATGCATATAAAAATGGCCCTGATCAAAAGATAGGGCCATTTTTATGATTGACTTTCTTCCTGTCTGTTTATTTTTTAGTAAATAGATAGTAGTTATATTTACAATGTAAAGTCATGTCTTTTCCATCAAGTTTAACGACTGCGCATGATTCGTATTTTTCTCTTCCTGGCTGCATCTGTTTTTTAATCACACCGTCTTCAATGGAGTATTTTACTTTAACATCTTTAGATGCACCTAATCTTGGGTCTCTAGAGGTTGAAGTTAACACGCCATCAGTTCCAAAATTCCAGTCGTTTTGTACTTCTTTTGCTTTTTTGTGAAGAGCTGCTGTTTCTTTATAAAGTCTCCATTTGCCCAGAAGTCTTGAATTATCTTCGAGTTTAATAATGACATCCTTAGCCGATGCAGAAAAAGCAATGGAAGATATAGTAGCGAAAAGTAGAATTTTTATAGTTTTTTTCATTTTTAATACCTTGTTGTTGGGGTGGGGGTGACAATAGGAGTGTTTTTGGATTATAGCATAATAGATTGGAAGATCTATTTTATGCATTAGGTTATACTTATAAACCTGAACCATTTATGAATGCATAAACAATAAGGTTTAGAACATAGAGAATTTTCTTAATTAAGACTACAATAAGTAATGGCAACTGTTCAGTTCCAACTCCCTGAATAGTTGCAATTAAAAGTGTTAATCTTAAAAAAATAATAATGAGAGGAACGGTGGGACTATGAAATTTAAAACATTTTTTTTATTTGTATTATTAGTTGTTTTTTCTAATCAATCTTTTGCTTTAAGTACGGATAATTGGGAATATAAGACAATTACGGGGCATTTAAAACCAACTCCAGGGTGTAAGGCTAAAGACAAGGCTATCAAACAGGCATCAAGTGGGCATCGTTTTAAAAAATATACCAAGCTTCTTTGTAATGAGCAGGCATATGGGTGGAATAAAAAGAATGTTCAGATGCCGTATGGATGGAGTTTGGAGAAGGTTGAAGATAAAGGTCAGTTAGTCTGTGAGGCTTGTGAAGGTGAGTATGAGGGCGAGGAAAAATATCGTTGTTTTATGGAAAATGTAGTTGTTAAGTGTAAAACAGTTGAAAAAGGCTGGTAAGTTTTTATATCTTTAATTTGAGTGGGGATAAATTAATCCCTGCTCGAGTTAAATTATACAGGTGTATAGGAACCTCTGATCAAGTCATGAACTCGTACTTTATGCTCAGAATACCCAGCTTCCGCGTTAAAAATCTTCGCAATAGCCTGCTATTACGTGCGATTTTTGCCTTGAATCTAAATATTCTGAACATAATCTACTTCGCCCAGACTTAATCAGAGGCTCCTATATAAGCTTGTTTGCTTTAGTCGGAAGAGGCGTTCTCAACAAAAAATAAGGTTGTTTTTGATAAATGGTCATACCAGGTGTAATTTTTTTTATCGATTAATTTCCATAAGAACCCGAGACCGATTAGTCCCCATGAAATTATAGCGAGCAAAAAGCGTTTTAAGGCATCTGTCCAAGTTAAAGGCTGATTGTCGAGCGTTTGAATTCTCACTTTCCATGTTTTCATTCCCAGTGTTTGTCCTCCGTGCGTCCAGAACCAGCCGTAAAAAAGAAAGCTAATCGTTAGTAGATAGAGAGGGAATAAGTATTCAGTATTGGTGAATGCTTCACCGTTATTGAAAGGAAGAGCAATAGCTGTTGCTAAAAATAGAACGGCAAGTAAAAGTAGCGCATCATAGATAATGATTGCCAGGTGACGAAAGAAACCAGGTGAGTCCATTATGTCTTTACCTGGTTTTCAGGGTTCATATGGATCAATTGACTTTAAATAAAGCAAGTTTTTGCCCGAAGTACATACTTATGGCAATTAGTGCTGAGACCATCGCTAAAGAAAAAATAAACGGTGGTTTGTGTAATAGTAATATAGCTAAGTCGACAACATAAATGCTGGTTAATAAAGGCTGGTCAATCAAGCAGTTAATGATCTTTTTGAACATAGGATTCCCCGAAACAATGTTGTTTGCGTACGTAGTTTAAATAGTATGCTGGTTTTGTAAAAACTTAATTATCTAACAAATTCTCTAGGTAATTTTACTATATTAAAATAGTTTGTGTAAAAAAAAAGCGGTTAGCTGGGATGGAATCAGGCTAAGTGATATGATACTAAGGTAGTTTTATTTTTGTGCCATCGATGGATGGCAGCTGAATATTTGATAGTCTGTTATGGCTGATTGCTGAATTAATATAATAATAAATAAAGGGAATGAAGATCATTTTAGAATTTTTTAAAAGAATATTCAGTGCGTCTGTTCAGACTGGTTTGAAGCCTGTTCTTATTGAAAGCAAGGATGATGATCAAATTAGAGTTTATACACGCTCTGAACATACTATTTCACGAACACAAATTAGCGAGAATGCTTTAAAGGTTTTATATCGATTAAAAAAATCGGGATATGAAGCCTATTTAGTCGGTGG
>WTAG01000562.1 GCA_013139755.1 Methylomarinum sp.
GCCTCAGTTTCACACACGGTGACACATTCCATACAGCCTTTACAGCTGTCTGGATTAATAGTGATAGAGAATAAACCGCCATTTCTAGGCATACGGCTGTTCATATCATCATGATATGGTTCGGTCAGTGCAAACTTAAATGAACTTGAAACCTCTTTAAACCATTCAAATTCTTGAGCGACTTCGTCTCTTTCAGGTTCTGCATATTCCTTAATAGTATCGCCAATCGCTTTAGCGAAAATAGGGTCTAAGGTAGTGCCTATTGATTTATCAGCAGTTAACTCATGGTATTTCTTTTCTGCTGTGCGAATGGCACGGCGCAAATGCTTAACGGCATGGCCTGATTTTTCAATGCGTTTAATATTGGTTTCAAAAACTTCATTAACAGTATTAATTAAGCCCGGAATTGCACTGTCAGGACATGAGCTGTAACAGTTGCCACAAGCGGTACAGTTTTCTGGTATCCATTGCGGATGTTGCAAGCGATTGGCTGTCATATCAGAAAAAACACCGGTTGCCGCAGGGACAACGCCTAAAGCGATAAATGGGTCAGCCAGGTTTTTGGGCGATTTATTATCGTTGTATAGATACCCTGTTTGATTCCAAAAACGATGAATATCGGCAATAGCCTCTTCATTTGCTGGTTTTTGTTGTAATAGCAAAGGTGCTGAGCTGTTATCAAGTAGAATATTAGATGAATCACCTACGGCCATTTCCGCAACGATTATTTCCTGAACCTGGTTATAACTGCGTTTAACCAAGTCTAAGTCATTATCAATAGCAGCTTGAATTTCTTCTTCTGTTTTATCAAGCAGCTCAATAATAGGACTTACTTTAAAAAATACCGATTTAAATACGCTGTTTTGTAAGTCAAGTTGTAAGTGCAGGTCATTATTACTTTCTTGGGCGATTTTAATCGCATCAATAAAAAAGACTTTAATTTGTTTGTCAGAAATCGTTTGTTGGGCGTGAGCAGGAAAACTACCCCAAACATCTTGAGCATTGGATAACTTACTTTGGATGATAAAGGTACCACCGTCAGTTAATCCGGCTAAAGGGTCGCAATGATTAAATACATTAGGCTCAGTAGCAATTACCGTGTTGACGGCATCGTATGCGTTGTTTAAACGTAGTGCTTCAGAGGCTGCGGTTAAGTAAAACGTAGTGGGCTGAGCTTTTTTCTCTACCCCATAATGTGGATTTGCTTTAACTTCTAAGTCAAATTGTTCAAAAAGGGTTTGAGCTAGATCTTGACCGGCACGGCTACTTTTTCGGCCACCAAGCGCGTGAATACGTACTGTTGTTGCGCTTTCAGGGAGTAGCTTAGGGTTTTTTGCACCATTTAAAGCCAGTTGAGCAATAGTCGGGTAGGCTTCAATAATGGACTGTTGCTGTATTTCTTGTTGTGGTGACAGAGATTTTTTATGAACAAAATCTATGCCTAGGTAGAAAAACTTTTGCTGTTTACCTTCGGGCAGCATGTTTTCTACTGCCGCAATAATATCTTTAGCTTGAATCTCAAGACCACCTAAACCAAAACAAGCTGAATATAAAGGTGATGCATCCGTGGTTTTGCTGTAACTGGCATAGCCAGCGAATGCAGCGCTTTTAGTATTGCCATTATCGATAGCTTTACTGATTGTGCTACGGATTTCAGCAATAATAGGTAAGTCTTCCGATAGTGGCTGGTCGGTTCTTTCTAGAACCAGTATACCTTTACGGCCTTTAATAAGGTGGCTGATTAAGTCACCGGGAAAAGGTCTAAACATCGTCATGTCAACAACGCCAACCTTTAATTTACGGCTAGTGCGTAGGTGATCTGCTGTCACTTCAGCAGTATTTAACACGCTGCCCTGAGCGATAATTAAATAATCTGCATCATCACATAGATATTGATTAATACGTTGATAACGGCGACCGGTTAATTCAAACCACTCATCCATACAGTGATCGGCAATTTCAGCGACATGATCAAAGAAATAAGGGCGCTGTCCGGCAACACTTTGCATATAGCTATCTGAGCCTTGTACGCCACCTGATTGAGTAGGCTGATCTACAGTCCATGTTTCAGGTACACGACGGCGTGATTTGCCATATAAAATGCTTTGCGCAGGGGTTGGCGTGCTAATAATATCGTCAGGCAGTCCAATAAATTCTTCGATTAACTCACGTTCAGGCAAATTAAGCGGTTCAATTAAATGCGAGGTTAAAAAACCATCTTGGGCAACTGCCGCAGGGTTTAAGCTAAGCTCGGCTATTTTGCGGCTGATAATATTAAGATCAGCAGCCGATTGGTTGTTACGAGCAAATAATTGAATAAAGCCAGTATCGTCCATGCTGTGGTAATCATCATGTCCACAATGGTTGTTAGATGTGGCTTTGGTGATTGCTTTGCAGGCAATATTTAAAACATAAGGCAGTCTTTTCCCTACAGCGGCGTATAAGGACTCGTGCATGGAAGCAAGGCTTTGTGCTGAAGAGCTAAAGTGAGTGGCTCTTAAACCCGATAAAGACAAGCCTGCGGTGACAGTTGCCGCTGCATGATTATCTTCGGGGTTAACCGATATTAGGGGACGATTAGATATATTAAGGTGACCCTTGGTTTTTTCCTGATTCCAGCCAGCGCTCATTCCAGACGCAGTGGTTGAAAGGTAAGCTCCTGCAGCATCACTCGATTCTCTTTCACACATAATAACGGCAGTATTGCCATTCATTACTTTGCGGATGCCAGGGTATTTGAATACGTTATTTTGTTTTTTCTTACCAAAAAGGGCCATTATTAACCTATGTCATTCAAGGGTTTTATGTAAAAGAGATTTATACTTGAGGCAATGATTCAGTACGCATAGATTTTTTAGCCGCTTTGCCTACGCTAGAACGTGTTGTACCTAGTTTGCTATCAATCCAAACGATAGCGCCAGTTGGGCATCGTTCTATGGGGGTTCGGTCTACCAAAATTTCATCATATTTTTTGAAATCAATCACCGCAAGGTTGTTTTTAATTTCAATTAAACCTTCTGGTGCATCAACTACGCATTTTTCGCAGGCTGTACAAGCCACTTCACATTCTTCTTCGGCCTTATCGCCTTCATCCAGGCTTTTGCAGGCGACAAATAGTTGATGGCTGACAGGTTGTAAAGAAAATAAGTCTTTAGGGCAAACCACAATGCAATCATTACATGCCGTACATTTATCTTCTATAACAATAGGCAGGCCGTGTTCATCCATAAAAATGGCATCAAAATCACAGACATCTGCACAGTCAGCAAGCCCTAAACAGCCCCAGCTACAGCCTTTACCTCCACCAGAAACGGCGGCCGCTGCCTGACAAGTTTGCAGGCCTTCATATTTAGCGCGAGTATAAGCAACATGAGTTCCGCCTGCACAGGCAAGTCGAGCAACTACTTTTTCGGTATCACCCATATCAACACCCATGTAAGCAGCAATTTCTGCATTACCTTCGGGTGTATTCACCGTACAAGCTGATGGATTCTTTGCACCACTAACAACGGCTTCAGCAAAAGGGCGGCAGCCGGGCACGCCACATGCACCACACTGCGCCTGAGGCAGCATATCATCTACTTCCTCAATACGAGGGTCTTCGTAAACAAATAGCTTTTTGTTGGCAATGGCTAAAATAATCGCTAAAACAACGCCAAGTACCACCATAAACAGAGCGGCAGTTACGATGCTAGAAATCATTTTGCTTCTTTAAATAACGAAATCATATAAAGCTTAAGTCCATAATAATGGGGTTTAAGATAACCGTTAATTATACACAAAATTGGTTTTCTGGGGATAATGAAAGTTTCTCTGTATCTAACTATATGATTATATAGTAAATGTATTGATCTCTAATGAGAATGATTTTCACTTGCAAGAGGCTTTATGGGTAAATAAAATAGTTTGGTCTGCTGCTTTCTTAAGGTGTTTGAAATTGCTTTGTTGGATATATATCTGAGTTCAGTTTTATTTGATGAAGGCTCTATTTCATTCAAACAAATAGAGCCTTAACCTGGTTATGACTATCTAAGTAATAATAAAGGTTTTTTAGTGTTAACCAGCATTTTATGGGTGAAGCTACCTAATAACATATCGTGTAAACGGGTATGGCTAAAGGCTCCCATAACAGTTAAGTCTATCGCATGCTGATCTTGGTAAGCGCATAATTCCTGGTCTGCTTTGCCTTTTAGTTTGGCAGTTACAACGTCTATATCATTAGCGGCTTGTAATTTATCAGTCGCTTGGCGTAATAGTTTTTCTGCTGTTTCTTCGTTGTTATTAACACAGACTAAATGACAGGTCAGTCCTTTATATAACGGGCTGGATGCAACCATATCAACGGCTTTATCTGCCGCTGCACTGCCATCGTAAGCAACCATGATGCACTCTGGTGTTTTAAAGGTATCGTTGACAATTAAAATAGGACGATGCAGAGAACGGATAACTGCTTCCAGTTTGGCACCAATTTTGTTTTCCTGGC
>WTAG01000441.1 GCA_013139755.1 Methylomarinum sp.
AATATCTATTTTTGTCCGTCTTTCAATATGAAGACAGGGAGTGTTTATTAGTGATTCACCACAAACATCACATGTGTCGACTTTAGATAGTGTGATGGTTTCTTGGGTTCGTGTGTTGTTAGCGACACCGCTATTTTCATTTTTACCCTTGCCTTTACTTCCTTGATGACCGAGTGCCGATTCATCCTTTTCAGTTTGAGACGAAGGTTTGCTAGAATTCTTATTATCTTTCTTAGTGCTTCTTTCAAGAAAAATGGAGAGTATCAGCTCAATAATCATGAACATGCTGCTCATGAGTACTTTACTTTCGCTAGTGATTTTTCCATCAGCACAGAGTTGCTCGAAATCATACTTCAATCGGCTGACTTCATTTCTGACCGTGGTTTTATCTAGGCTCGCCATTAATAGGAATACAATAAATTTGGAATAAACCTATCATATCATTGGTTTTTTCGGCAGCCTGGTGTTACGCTAAACAGACTAAAAATGATTTTTTAATACACAATCATCGGGCAGTTGATTAATGATCTCTGTGCATTCTCAGTGAGCTCTCTGAGTGAAAATCATGGGGTCATAAGAAAAAAATATTTTTTCATCAAAAAAGCTGTCAACTGTTTTTTTACTTTTTTCAGGGGGTGAGTAGTTACCATTTACCTTTAATAGTTTTACCCATTGCTCAACCAACATTGCAGGCAAAGACATAACCTTAGAATCATTACACCAAAGTGTTTTAGGAAGATCCCTAGTTTGAATAAATCGTTTAGCCATCAATAATTCCCTTTAATATCACCTCAAAAAATCACAAACCTTTCAAATAAGTTACCTCAAAAGCCTTACAAGCTCTGTATTTCTGCAGGCGATTAGAGAAACTAAAAGCTTCATTCATTTCATAATTCTGAAAAACATCTAAACCACGGTCTAACAAGATTTTCCAGCCTTGGTCTGTAATGATATGTCTAGCATGTATTGTCCCACTGCTATCAAACTCCCAGGTTAAATTAACCCCTATTGCCAAACAAGACTCTTTCATTTTTTCAAAATATTCTTGTTGTTGCTCACTTTTAAAATCATCTTCTGTCGTGATCAAATGAACAGCCACCTCATCTTCTTCAGCTTTATACTTAACAACTGTCTCAAGAAATTCCATAAAGTTTCTTAACTGGTAAAATAGACGGATATAAGGGTCTGTTACCGTAATCTTTTTTACACTTGTTAAATAAGCACCAAACAAGCTGTCGTAGGAAACGCCGCGTTGATTTTCCTGATAAGTTAAGTGCTGTTCTTTTAAAGCAGCTGCATTAATAACTACCGACTCTGTAGACTCTTTTGCTTCATCAACGTCCTCTTCATCAGCCGTTGCAACTTCTTTATGATAATAATGAGGGTATTCTTGTTCTTCTAAAGTAGTGACTTGGCTCATGTTATTTTCAGAATCAACATAGCTAAATTGAACCTCTGAATAGGTTGAATCAATTCGCATCAATTGGTCTTTAACACGCTTCCTACCTTCAATAGCTAATTTCAATAATTCTTCAACTTCATCCTTAGAAGCTCCACCCTGCGGAAACAAAATTTTCATTAAACCAGAAAAGGTTTTATTAATGCCATCCCTATCACGCGTAGAAATTTCGCTCGATAAAGAAAAGTACTCTTGGTAACGGTCAGAGTAGTCATGACTCCGTAACGAGCGAAGAATTTCGGCTAAGTAATCGACAACAAAACCATAACCGTCAGAAAACATTTCACCACGGATAATATCGACTTCCCAACCAGGAATGTAAAAATGAATCCTATCTAAAAATGCAGAGTCATAAAACTTCTCAGGTAGTTCATCAAACAAGTCAGAATGCTTCAGCATGTAAGGTACGGTATGTTGAGTATTACCGACAAAGGCAATAGATGCTTCAGCCCCTAACATTTCAATGCCTCGTGAAAATGTTTTGTTAGCCATATAATTCTTCATAATATCGACTAAAGCCTTATCAACACGCTTTTGTTTCCCTGCAAACTCATCAAAAGCCACAACATCCCAGTAGCCAACTAAGCCAATATTCCCTGTTGAGTTATTAACAAATAATTTAGGGACCGTCACTTCACCACCAGAAATCAAAATCCCATCAGGTGAAAATTCAGAATAAATATGAGACTTTCCCGTTCCCTTAGGTCCGAGTTCAATTAGGTTATAGTTACGTTCACAAAAAGGAATGAGGCGAATTAACTGGGTGATTTTACTACGTCGACTAAACTTATCAGGATTAAAACCTATGCTCTGTATCAGTAAATCAATCCACTCATCTAAGCTAAAGCGTTTTCTTGATTCAAGATACTGTTCAAAATCAAATTGTGATAATTGGATGGGCTTTAGTGTTGCCAGTATCCAAGGACAAGCGCCTTTATCCTCAGAAAACTCATATTCAATATCAGCAATACACCAGACTCCACCGACTAATAATTTAGGATGAGATTTAACCGTACCCGAATCCACCAATACTTTTTTTATGCCCAAATTGGAAAATGTAGCTTCATAGATTCCTTCCTTATCATTCAAAGCAACACTAATCTTATCAATAACCTTATAGCGCCCTTTTTCTTTAATATTGGAACGAATCAGTCCCGCTTCATTACGGTGTACATAATGCTTGCGCAGAATATCTTTCACCGTTTCAATTCCACTTTGAATGCTCGTTTCATCGTTAGTGGCACAATATTGGCCTAATAAATACTCCAATACATACGAAGGTACAATAGCATTGCCTTTAACAGCCTTGACCAAGTCCTTTCTTACAACAAGGCCAGCAAAATGTTCGTTAATTTTTTGATCTAATTCGCTCATATCAACACTATCCACTTAAAAATCAAAGTCACTGGTAAACGAACGTCGCATCATATAACGCAAAGATTTATATTCTTTAAAATGAGTGGTACCCGCTAGTTTTTCATCCAAGCGTAAAATGACTTCCTGCTGGTTCACATCATCAGCATTACGAGCCAACACAAACCGAACCTGTAACTCACGTTCTCTGGTATTTTCAGAAATAAAATCAAAATTCAATTCGTGACAATCTGAAATTAGGTCACCACTTTCCGTATAAATACCCGCTCGTAGCACTCTTGCTTGAAGTTTTTCAGTAACGGCTTGATCCTGATAAAACCTTACAGCTAATTGACCCGATGTAATAACAGAACTTGAACCCCGCAAAATTTCAACCTCAACCTGAGATAAATCACTTTGACGTTTTTTATTAATGCGTACCACAGGAACAACCACTTCCTGTAATGCAGCCCCACCATGTACAAAACGGCTCCCAGACCCTCTTAACCGCAAACGATTAATCGATTTAGGAATCGCCACCTCCATATCACCTGACAGCCCAAGCTCTTTAGATCGAAAAAGTTTAACGCTATTGTTAGGTGACAAGCCTTTCCCTAAAACAAAACGTCGATCACGATACAGAACTTGTTCCCCAGTGACCTCCTGCCCTGCAAAATCACTCTCATCAATTTCTTTATGCTGATAAATAAAGCCATGATCTGCAGTTAACAATATGTTACTTGCATTGGCTGCCGTTAACCTTTTCACCAAGCGCATCAAATCATCTAGCGTTCTTTCAGCCGCATCAAACGCCTCACCTTCAGATTGAATTTTATCCCCTGTATGGTCGATCCGATTATGATACAAGTAAATAACATCATTCGCTTTAAGTAGCTCACGGCTTTCATCACGATGCATCTCCATAAAAGCATTTGCTTTAATGGCTATCGCTTTATCATTTAAAGCAGCGCGTAATATTTTTGTTCTATTCTGGGTTCCTTGCGAAGATTGTTCATCCACCAAAACGGTACCACTATCATTGTCAGCAATAGCCAATGAAGTATTAGGAAGTAACGCAGCCATACCTAACTGGGTATAACTGGGTAACATAGACAAGTTAGCTTCTAGTTTCGCCTCATAACGATCTTCTTTAC
>WTAG01000235.1 GCA_013139755.1 Methylomarinum sp.
GCAAGGCTTCATCAGTCACCGTGCCAGGGGTAACAACGCGCATTACTTTGCGTTCTACTGGGCCTTTGCTGGTAGCCGGGTCACCGACTTGTTCACAGAAGACTACGGATTCACCTTGTTTAATTAAACGGGCAACATAGCCTTCAGCGGCGTGATGAGGCAGTCCTGCCATCGGAATGGGGTCGCCAGCAGATTTTCCTCGGCTGGTTAGGGTAATATCTAATAGTTCAGCAGCTTTTCTGGCATCATCAAAAAATAATTCGTAAAAATCCCCCATCCGGTAAAAAACCAGCGTATCGGGATGTTGTGATTTGATGCGCAAATATTGCTGCATCATCGGAGTATGTGGGTTAGTGTTTTTCTGTTCTGTAGGCATGCTATTATTCTATCAAAATAGAAAGCGTAAAAGATGATGGATAAACAAATAACTGAACTTGCAGAGCAATTAGGGCTTAAATTAAAAGAAAATAAGCTGAAAATTGTGACCGCCGAATCTTGTACGGGAGGAGGAATAGCACAAGCTATCACAGAAATCCCAGGAAGTTCAGCCTGGTTTGATAGAGGATTTGTCACTTATAGCAATCAGGCTAAAGTACAAATGTTACAAGTAAAGCAAGTGACTTTAGATAACTTCGGCGCTGTCAGTGATGAAGTCGCAAGGGAAATGGTTGAAGGCGCTTTAGCTAATAGTGATACAGAAATAGCTATTTCAGTAACTGGTATTGCTGGGCCTACGGGGGGGGCGGAGCAAAAACCAGTCGGTACTGTTTATATTGCCTGGGGAATGACGGGCGGAGCAATAGGGTGTAAAAAGTATGCCTTTTTAGGTGATAGAACTGAAATTAGGCAGCAAACGGTTGTTTATGCATTAACAAATTGTTTGCAACAACAAAAAATATTTAAAAACATAAAGGTATCACTTTATCAAAAAAGTGAAATCTTTTTAAAACAATTGTTGAAACAAAAATTACCAGAAAATAGTCATTATTTTCTTTTTGGTTCAAGAGCAAAGGGAAGCGCAAGTGAAATGGCTGATATTGATATTGGAATCTTGGCTGAATTAGCAATACCAAAAAAAATTATCAATAATATAAATGAAGAAATCGAAGAATCTTTTGTTCCCTATAAAGTGGATTTAATTGATTTTAAAGTGGCTTCTGAGGCATTTACACAACAAGCATTAAAAAAGGTTATCCCGTGGAATTAAAGTTACAGGCTTATAAACAAGCACTGGATGGTTTTAACTACCTGGCTAATGTTGATTATATTTCTTTGCAGAAAATATTGGATCCCAGAGTAATTGATGGACTTGAAAATGGTTTGATACGGAAATTCGAAATAATTACTGAATTAAGCTGGAAATTAGCAAAAGCATTTTTGTTTCAAATGGAAGCTGTTGACTCAAAAACACCAAAGCAAAATATTAAAAGTTTTTTTGCAGCAGGTCATCTTGTTGAGGAAGATTACTTATTATGGATGCAGGCACTTGATGATAGAAATAGCTTGAGCCATTGATATGATAAAAAGTCTTATCAGTCAGCCTTAAAAAGAATGAAAGTTTATGCTGATTTATATTTAAAATTATTGGGTTTTTTTGAAAACCACGGTAAATAACGGGCGGGGTTAAGTTGTGTGTAAGGAGATGACCTAGAGGATATGACTTCAACTTCTTCTTTTAAAGTACACCTCTTGACTGAAAAGAATCTTGTATGATGAGAAAATAATGCAAACTGATTTTGTTATGGATTTATAACTATGGAAATATCAATGAAAGAAAATGCTAATTTATTAGTTTTATGTATGAAACTTTTAGATAGCATTATTATTGGTGTTGGCGGTATTCTTTGTTTTTTTATTTTAAAGCCTGTTAAGCAGTTTCCGGAATATAGCGGTTTTTTCCCCGAGAATTATTTAACTATTATTTTGCTAGGCGTTATATTTAGTGCCTGGTGGTTTCCTGCGTTTAGTGTATATCAAAGTTGGCGTGGCGGCGGTGTGTTTACTGAAATTCGTGGAATACTACTGGGTTGGACTTGTTCATTATTGGGATTGTTAGCTTTTATTGTTTTTACAAAAACAGCAACTGATTTTTCGCGTCACTGGCTTATATTTTGGTATGGATTTGTTTTTTTCTCCCTTATCCTTCCACGTTTGATATTACGCTGGGTATTAAGAGTTTTACGTCAAAAAGGAAGAAATATTAGATATATCGTTATTGTTGGTGATGGGCCTTTAAACGAGCAATTAATAAAAAAAATTCAGTCAGCAACTTGGTTGGGGTTAAGTATTAAGGGGTTTTTTTCTGATAAACCTATGCCCAAGATTCAAAAGATACCTCACTTAGGAGCGACGCAAGATCTATTGAAATATGTTGAATCTGAAAATATTGACCAAGTATGGATAACATTACCTTTAAAAGCGATGGAAAAAATTGAACTTTTATGTCGGCAATTACATTCTGTTATAGTTGAGGTTAAGTTAGTTCCTGACATTGCAGGGGTACGCCTGTTGAACTATTCGACTATGCAGCTTGATGGAATGGCGGTAATTAATATGTCCGTTTCTCCTATGTCTGGTAGCAGTATTCTTATAAAGTGGATGGAAGATAAAATTTTAGCATTAATTATCTTGATTAGCATTAGTCCACTTTTTTGTATGATTGCGTTAGCTGTAAAATTGACATCACCTGGCCCTATTTTTTACATACAGGAGCGAGTCGGTAATAATGGCAAAAAATTTCAAATGCTTAAATTTAGGTCAATGCCAGTAAACACAAATAAAGAGAGTGTCTGGGGGATGGCCAAGAATAAGGAAAAAACCGCAGTTGGACAATTCTTGCGCAATACAAGTCTGGATGAATTACCCCAATTTATTAATGTTCTAAAAGGAGATATGTCTATTGTGGGGCCTCGCCCAGAACAAACTGTTTTTGTTGAACAGTTTAAATATGAAATTAATAGCTATATGCAAAAGCACTTGGTACATGCTGGTATTACTGGCTGGGCACAGGTCAATGGCTTGCGAGGTGATACGTGTATTACGACGCGCCTTGATTATGACTTGTTTTATGTTGAGAATTGGTCTTTGTGGTTTGATTTGAAAATTATAGGAATGACTGTTTTTAAAGGTTTTTTGTCTAAAGAAAATAATTAATGAGATAAGAAAAATATTTTAATTAGCAAATTAAGTGACAGATATCAAAAATAAGACAGTCTATAATAAACTTGAAACAAAATTCCATACATGTTCCTTAACGACATCTCCTTTTAAAGAGTCATATAAGATCAACTTGTTAACCATATTTGAAATTTTGTCGATAACAGTAGGAGGGGCCTATTGGCCGCGACTGCTCTTGATCTTGTTCTGGTCGCGGCCAATAGGCCCCTCCTACCGATAAGAAAAACTCAGGAAATTCTGGTTTTTTATAAACCTGTGGTTTGTATCGAGCCATGTAAATCATTAAAAATGATGTGTGTAAGGAGATGTAGTTAACGTAGAAAGTATACAAAATTACATCAATAGCATTAAACAAAATACCGTCTTATTAATCTTGATTATTGCCTCTGCCACCATCTTTCAGCTGGTTTAATATTATTATTGATTTTTCTTTTAATCCAAGGTGCCGAGTAAATATATCGACTATACCAATATTATTAGCCTTTTAATTTTTATTCTAGGAGTTTGTTTTGATCAATGTGACAAAAACATATTTACCAAACAAGGAAAAATATCAAAAATATGTAGACGAGATCTTTGCAAGTGGCTGGGTTACAAATAATGGCCCGATGGTAAAAAAACTAGAAAAAAGGCTTTCAGAATATTTAGGCGTTAAAAATATAGTTTTAGTTGCTAATGGAACGGTAGCTCTTGAAATAGCGTATAGAACCTTAGATATAAAAAACTATGTGATTACAACACCTTTTAGTTTTGTAGCAACAACAAGCTCTCTGGTTACCAATGGACTAAAACCTATTTTTGCCGATATAGATTCGGATACTTTAAATATAGATCCTAAAAACATAGAAGAGCTAATTACTCCGAACACCTCTGCCATTGTTCCAGTACATGTATTTGGGAATGCATGTGATGTTGAAAGAATTGATAATATTGCCAAAAAACATGATCTAAAAGTAATTTATGATGCTGCACATGCCTTTAATGTTCAATTTAAAGGTGAGAGCGTATTAAGGCATGGAGATATATCAACATTAAGTTTTCATGCCACCAAGCTGTTTCATACCATTGAAGGGGGCGCTTTAATTATTAATGATGATGCTTTAGTTGAAAAGGCGCGTTATTTGATTAATTTTGGTATAGAAAATACTGAATCTATTCCAGAATTAGGCACTAATGCAAAGATGAATGAGTTTGAAGCCGCTATGGGGCTTTGTATGCTTGATGAAATAGAAGGAATCTCTCAAAAAAGGCAAGAAATCTATAAAAGATATAAGAAAGAGTTGGGGGGGGAGCTGGAGTATCAATCTCAAAATATGCATTCCACTCAAAACTATAGTTACTTTCCAATTATTTTAAATAATGAACAACAGACCATTAAAGTTCTAAAGGCATTAAATAAGGAACAGATTTTTCCAAGAAGATATTTTTACACATCCCTTGATACATTAAGTTATATTGAGCCAAAACAAGTTAGTCCTATTTCAAGGGATATATCTAAGCGTATATTGGCTTTGCCGTTGTATTCAGAATTAGATAAAAGTAGTCAAATGAAAATTATTAATGTGATTAAAGAGGCTTTATGAAACTTGCAATCATGCAACCATACTTATTCCCTTACCTAGGCTATTTCAAGTTAATTGATGCTGTTGATAAATTTGTATTTTATGATGATGTGAACTTTATTAAGAATGGTTGGATAAATAGAAACCGTTTGTTAATTTCAAAAAAAGTAAACTACCTAACTATCCCTTTATCTGGAATGAGTTCATCTTTGAAAATTAATCAAGTTATGGTGCAGGGAAATGAAAGATGGCGAAAAAAAATTTTACAATCTGTGAGGCAGTCATACTCAAAAGCTCCACACTTTAAAGAGGTAAATAATATACTTTCTGAAGTATTGTTTTCGAAAGAAAATTATATATCTGACATGGCAAAGAAAAGTATTATTCTTGTATCTCAATATTTAGAATTAGAAACACAGTTTATTATTTCTTCATCACATTACAATAATATGGATTTAAACGGTGTAGACCGAGTAATAGATATTTGTCATAAGGAAAAGGCTACAGAATACTATAATCTGCCTGGTGGTAGTGGTCTTTATGATGATAATTTATTTGAGTTTAATAAAATTAAACTGTATTTTATTAAACCTTTTCTAAGCCAATATCAGCAGTTTTCAGAAGAATTTGTCTCAGGATTATCAGTTATTGATGTTCTTATGTTTAATGATAAATGTACTGCTCGTGAGATGCTTCATAGAGAGGGGGGCTGAAAGGAATGACTATAGGTGGGTATTTTGAGTTTGAATTACCAGTATCTAAAACTCATTTATATTCTGATGCCATAAAGTTTCAATCTGCACGAGCTGCATTTTATGCTTTACTTGAAGAAGGTAAGCCAAATCGAGTTTGGATGCCAAATTATATTTGTGATTCGATGATATTGCCTCTTCACTCACTAAACATTGAAGTTAAATTTTATGATTTAACTATAGATCTTGATGTCAGTGAATCAGTTGTTTTAAAAAAAAGTGATTGGCTGTTATATGTCAACTATTTCGGCATTTGCTCTGCGCAAGAAATAAAATTATTAAATCGTTTTAATTCAAATCAACTTGTATTTGATCATTCTCAAGGATTTTTCACACCTCCCTCAAAATGTTTGGCAACTATCTATTCTCCTCGGAAATTCTTTGGGGTTCCTGATGGTGGCTATTTATTCACCGATATACAAATAACTGAACCTACAGAAGTTGATGGTCAAGCGGTTTATCGATGTGAACATTTATTACAACGACTGGATGATAATATAGAATTTGGCTACGATCTTTATAAGAAGAATGAAGAATCATTTCGTGATGTGCGACCATTTAAAATGGCTACACTCACTAATAATTTACTTTCGAGTTTAAATTATGCAGAAATTAAAAACATACGAAATGTTAATTTTAAAATGCTTCATGAAAGGTTGGAAAAAATAAATTTATTTAAAATATGTATAGCCTCTATTGATGGGGCTTTGTGTTATCCACTTTTAATAGATGATTCAAAACTAAAAATACAATTATTAAAAAAGAGAATATTTGTAGCCACTTATTGGGAAGAAGTGCAAAACAGGGCTAAAGCCAGCTCATTAGAATGCTTTCTTGTAAAAAATTTAATAGCAATTCCTTGTGATCAACGATATAACAAAATTGATATGGAGTTTGTCGTTGATTGTATATTTAAGATAGTAGAAAAAAAATGTTAGAAAAATATTATTTAAGAGATATTTGTTCTTCAGATATAAAAACCATACATACTTGGCGTAATGATGCGGAAATTGTAGCTGGGCTCGGTGCATCTTATCGTTATGTTAATTTACAAACGGAAGAGACATGGTTTGCAACTTATCAAAGTAATAGATCAACTCAAGTTCGATTAGGAATTATTAATAAGCAAGATGATCATTTAATAGGGATGAGTAATCTGGTTAAAATTGATTCTTTAGCAAGAAGTGCTGAGTTTTCTTTGCAAATTGGGGATAAAGAATTTTGGGGAATTGGCGTTGGTAAATGGGCGACAAAATTTACTATTATGCATGGATTTAACAATCTTAATTTGAACCGTATTTATCTCTATGTACTTGCCGATAATATACCTGCCCAAGCAGTTTATCGAGCAGTTGGTTTCCTGCGTGAAGGAGTTTTAAGAGAGGCAGTTTTTAAAGAAGGAAAATATAAAGATTTAATTGTAATGTCAGTACTTCGACAGGAATTTAATTGTATTGAGTAGGTGTTGTTATATGAGTAAAACTATTAAAGAGTTTCTTTATGAAATAGATATTTTGGGGTTTTCGTTCTTTGAAAATATTGTCCCTGTTGAAATGCTCAAGCAAATAAGTATTGATATTGAAACTCACCAAAAAAAATGTCAGCAGTGGCAAAGAAAAAATGGCATAACAGATGGTATGGAAGGCTGTGCTCATCATATTATCGGTCAAAACGATAGTTTAGATGATTTCTTGAATATGTTCTTTTTGGATGAATATATTCGATCATATTTTGATGATGGTGCATATATTCTTAATTCTTATGGCGCATTAAATAATCTTCCTTATTCTAAAGATAGTTATAAGCATGGACACCAATTTCATCGAGATGTAAGAACGTATGCTAGAGGATTTCATTTGATGCTTAATATGCTCGTAATGGTTGATGATTTTACTGTTGAGAATGGAGCAACTAAGGTCATTGCAGGAAGTCATCAAAATAAAGAGCGACCAAGTGATTTATTTATAGAGGAGAATACAAAACAAGTCACTGGGCTTGCTGGTAGTATTATTTTATTTGACTCTAATCTGTGGCATTCTGCTGCACCCAATAATACAGAAGTCTCAAGAAAAGCAATTACACCAACTTTTACCAGAGCATTTATGAAACAGCAATTGGATTATCCTAGAATGCTGGGGGAAGACTATCCTCAAAATGAAAAAATGCGTCAACTATTAGGCTATAATTCCCGCACTCCCAGCAACCTTGATGAATGGTATCAGCCCCCTGAAAAACGAATGTATAAAGCTGGACAAGGATAATAATGAGAGAACATAACGAAGAACATCAAGATAACAATCAAAGAAAATACGCTTATAACTTTGATTTTGATGTGATGCATGCTTATATGATGCAATCATTTGCCCCTTTTTTTATCAAAGGTAGTTTGTTGGAATTAGGGAGTTTTAAAGGGGATTTTACTAAACGATTACTACCTTATTTTGATGATATAACTTGTGTAGAGGCATCTGATATTGCAATTGAAGATGCAAAACAAAAAATAGTAAGTAGCGTTAAATTTGTACACTCACGCTTTGAAACAGTAGATCTTCCTGAGAAATATGACAATATTGTGTTAACTCATGTCTTAGAGCATCTTGATGACCCACTTTTAATATTGAGTCGCATCAATAATGAGTGGTTAAAAGAAGGGGGGAGATTATTTCTAGTTTGTCCAAATGCAAATGCACCTTCAAGACAAATTGCTGTAAAAATGGGTTTGATTACACATAATTCAGCAGTTACTCCTGCAGAAGCTGAGCATGGACATCGTTGTACCTATTCTCTTGATACATTAGAAAGAGATGCCGTTGCTTCAGGATTAAATGTTGTTCATCGTTCCGGTATATTTTTTAAAGCGTTAGCGAATTTTC
This sequence comes from Methylomarinum sp., assembly GCA_013139755.1. Next base: position 8,365 of record WTAG01000235.1, read on the forward strand.
AGTGGGATAGGTTGTTGCAAACTGATATTGTTTCAAATGAATATTTAGATGGCTGTTATAAGCTAGGCCAGCAATATCCAGACTTGTGCTCAAGTATTTTTTTGATGTGTGAAAAGAATAAAAAATAGGATGTAACATATAAAAAAGTATATTTATAATTTCAATTGGCTTTTTATAGATAAAGTTATAAGAATTCTTGGTGGCCTTTTTATAGGTATATGGGTTGCTAGATACTTAAGACCGGAAAATTTTGGAATATTAAGCTATTCTATGACTTTTGTTTCTTTTTTTTCTTTTTTATCTAGCTTAGGATTACCTTCAATAGTAGTCAGAGAGATTGTCAAAGATGAAGCCTCGCATGATAAAGTTATAGGGGCTACTTTTTATCTGAAACTTTGTGGTGGAGGAATAGCATTTATATTAGGTGCTATTATTATTCTTTTGTTAAAGCCAGAAGATAATACTGTACAAGCTTTAGTGTTATTAATGCTTTTTGGGTATGTTTTCCAATCATTGGATGCGATAGATTATTCTTTTCAATCTAAAGTAATGTCGAAATACACAGTTATTTCAAGGAATATTTCTTTTATAATATCAGGATTATTAAAAGTATATTTTATAGTATATGAATATGAATTAATATATTTTGCTTTAGCCTCACTTTTAGATATTGCTGTATCTTCAGTTTTTATGCTTTTGATATATTTTAAGCTTGGGAATAGTGTTAATAAATGGAGGGTTGATTTAGTAATTATAAAAAAACTTCTTATGTATAGTTGGCCTTTGATGCTTTCTTCTTTTTTTATAATAATATATATGAAGATAGATCAGCTCATGATAGAAAATTTTTTAGATATGAAAAGTGTTGGCATATATTCTGTTGCAGTAAGATTATCTGAAGCTTGGTTCTTTGTGCCTACTATTATTGTATCTACTGTCATGCCTTATTTTATAAAGATAAGAGAAGTTAATAATAATTTATATCAATATAGACTTAAGCAGATTAATACACTAATGTTTTGGATGGCAATATCCGTAGGGATAATTACAACAGTTTATGGTGAAAATATTATTAATTTATTATTTGGACCTGAATACATGGAATCTTATTTGGCTCTTTCTTTAAATATATGGGCTGGTGTATTTGTATCTATAGGTTTAGCGGCTAGTTTATGGTTGATATCTGAAAATTTACAGATATATAGATTGTATGGAACTATGATTGGAGTTGTTTTAAATATAGCTGGGAACTATTTTCTTATACCTTTATATGGTATATCAGGTGCAGCAATGTCGACACTTATTACTCAAGGTTTAGGTCTTTGGGTTGTACCTTTATTTTTTAAACCTATGAGAGAATATATATTTATGTCATTTACATCAATATTACCATTTTATTTATTGAAAGGATATAAATGAATTTGGCGCCAATAGGCATAATTACTTATTCAAGGATAGAACATTTAAGGAAAACTATTGATTCTTTAAAAAGAAATGAATTATCCAAACAAAGTGATTTATTTATATTTATTGATGGTGCTAAAGAAGGTGATGAAGATAAAGTAAATGTTATTAAAGAATATTCTTATTCAGTTGGTGGTTTTAAAAAGGTACATGTTAACGTAAGAGATATAAATAATAGATTAGATAATTACTTTATAGGTATAGGGGGGTTATTACGTAAATATGGTAAAGTTATTTTTTTAGAAGATGATAACATAGTTTCTTCAGGTTTTTTAAAATACATGAATGATGGGTTAGACTTTTATAAGGGTGATAAAAGTATCGTAGCAATTAGTGGTTATAATGTACCTATGAATATTTCTGATGAGTATAAATATGATTATTATTTAAGTTGTTATTTTAATGCATGGGGATATGCAACATGGAATGATAGAGCAACCTTGGAAATTGAAAAGAATAATGATCAATATAGTGAGATTATTAATGATAAAGAACTATTTTCCAAAGTAAAAAATGTTCACCCTAAACTTATTGATAGACTTAAACTTATACGTGATGGAAAACTTAATGCAGGAGATTTTAGGCTTACTTATTATCTTATAAAGTATAATAAGTATGTTGTGAGGCCTATGAAATCAGTTGTAGATAATATTGGGCATGATGGAAGTGGGCTACATTGTGTTAAAAGTAATATGTTTGATCATGCTGTTTTAAGTGATGCTAAAATTATTTTTTATCGTAATGTAAAGTATAAAAAAGAATTTGATAAGTTATTTTATAATTTCTTTAATCCAAAAAATAATTTTTTTTTAAAAATATTTAGAAAACTGAAAAAATGAAAGATAAGATAATTAGTATTTTAAAGAAAAATAAAAAAATATTTTTAATAGCAAAATCATTTCAATTTCTACAGACCGCATCCATTGCTAAAATTGATGGAAGTAAAAAAAAATACCCCAAAGTAATACAGCTACCTATTACCTACAATTGTAATAGTCAATGTGTGATGTGTAATATATGGAAAATGGACCATTCTGGAGAAGCTGACGTTAAAGAGTTTTCTCGGTTCATGCGAGACCCATTGTTTAAAAAAGTTGAAGCTGTTGGTATCAATGGAGGTGAGCCTACTTTGGTAAGAAATTTACCAAATTATGTGGATGAGGTATTAAAATTACCTAGTTTAAAATCATTAAATATTATTTCCCATGGGTTTGCTACTAAATCATTATTAACATCACTTGAAGTCATTTTTGGCCGATGTAAAGATAAAGGTGTTAGTTTTCATGTCTCGATATCTCTTGATGGTGTTGGTGAAATACATAATCTAGTTAGGGGGCGGAAAAGAGTTTTTGAGAAAACGATAAATACTATTGATACGATAATAAAAAATCAAGAAAAATATTGTGATAGTTATGATATTGGTTGTACTGTTGTTAATCAAAATGTTGACTACCTTATTGAGCTAGATACTTATTCAAAAAGAAAAAACTATAATATTAAGTTTCGATTAGGCATTGATAATAAAAGAATAGAAAGCGATAAAATTCGTGAACAATATTCTGTTATATACAGCCCTTTGAAGCAAAGTGCCAAAGAATTCTTCCATTATCAAATATCACAAACTAAAGATTTAGTAAATCGATTCAAATATTATTCTATATTCTTCTGGTTAAATAGTGAACAACCAAAGAGGTTACTGGGGTGTACATGGAAAGATGAGGGGGTTACCTTAGATGCAAGAGGTGAGCTATATTATTGTGCTGTAGCAAGTGATAGTATTGGAAGTTTAAGAAAAGATAAGGGGGAGTCTATATTCTTTAATGATAAGAATATAGACTATAGAAAAAGTATTATCACGAATAATTGTGATGGTTGTATTCATGATTATACTGGTAAAGCTGAACTTAAAAATATTCTAAAGTTCTTTATTGATACGATAAAGGATAGATTTGCTATGAAAATTTATCAATTAAAAGTAAGGTTTATTTGATGAAAATAACTGTTATAGGTTGGTATGGAACAGAGACAATAGGTGATAGAGCTATTCTTGCTGGGTTAATTTCTTTTTTTAATAAATCATTTAGTCAGTTTGAGCTTAAACTAGGTAGTTTATATCCTTTTTTCAGTGATAGAACAATTAATGAAGACCATAGTTTTTATAAAGAATTAACTAAAAAAAAATGTAATATAGAAATATTTAATTCAAAAGACTCCTGCAGCCTGCTCAATGCTATTAAAACATCAGACTTTCTCGTTATGGGTGGTGGGCCGTTAATGGATTTGAATGAATTATTTATGGTTGAATACGCATTTAAAAAAGCTAAGAAGTTTGGTATAAAAACGGCTCTTCTTGGCTGTGGTATAGGGCCTTTATTCAATAAGAAATATAGAAAATCGGTATTTGAGATTTCGTTAAATAGCGATATTCATATTTTACGAGACAGGCAATCTAAAGAAAACTTAACTGATATTTATCATGAGTTTGGAAAAAAAATTGGAAAGAGTTCAATACACACAAGTTATGACCCTGCTGTTGAATGTGTGAATGAGTATATTCAACATAGTAATGAGAAACGACTAGAATATATTGCTATTAATTTAAGGGAATTCCCTCAAGAGTATAGCCAGGGTAATAGAAGTGAAGGTATCAATGAAGGGTTAAGAGAGTTTATTAAAGATATTGCAGAAGAATTCCTTGAAAAAGAAATAAAATTAATTCCTATGCATTATTTTCATATTGGTGGAGATGATCGAGTTTTTTTAAATAATATTGCACTTGAGTTAAATTTAGAAAACATATGTGTGCAGAATAAAAATTTAAACCTTAAAGAAACAATAGATGTTTATAGCAAGGCTTATTTTAATATTGGTATGAGGTTTCATTCCGTTGTATTGCAAACGATTGCAAGTGGTAGAAATTATGTTTTAGATTATACGGAACCTAATAAAGGTAAAATTAATGGTTTTCTAAAAGATATAGACAAAAATGGGTTTTATGATAATCGATATATTTCTTTGCAAGAAGATAAAATAAGAATGGATATTATTAATAATCTTGATGATACGTTTGTACTAAATAATAATGATATAAGAAAAACATTAGCTATTTACACAGAGCTTTTATCTAGGTTAGGCAAATGAAAATTTAAATCACTACCTCTGACATCAGCGGTAGTGTAGTTCGGCCGGCTTATCGATTGCATCAACCTATCGGTATCGTAACTTGTAGTTTAACTGAGGTATTCCCCAAGATTATAAGGATTTATTATCTACCGTGATTCAAATAGAACAAAATCTACTCACTTTATTTGACGGAAAAAACATATGAAGATCCTTATGATCAACACCTCAGATATAAATGGTGGAGCTGCACGAGCCGCTTATCGTTTACATTGTGCTTTGCTGGAAGCTGGTATTGATAGCAACATGCTGGTGCAAGATAAAATTAGTGATGATTACAGTGTGATAGCGAGTGAAGCTACAATTCAGAAAGGACTTGCCAAGGTGAGACCTCACTTGGATTCTCTTCCAGTTCAATTTTATAAAAACCGTACTAAAACCTTATTTTCCACTGCTTGGTTACCTTCTTTTGGTTTAGTCGATCGTATTAATGCGTTAAAGCCTGATGTAGTTCATTTGCATTGGGTTAATGGCGGCATGTTACGTATTGAAGAGTTAGTGAAAATTAATGTTCCTATTGTCTGGAGTTTGCATGATATGTGGGCGTTTACTGGAGGGTGTCACTATGATGAGCATTGTGAAGGATATAAACAACACTGTGGAAATTGTAAGGTTTTAGTCAGCAATAAAGAAAATGACCTGAGTCGACGTATTCATAGCAGAAAGTCTAAAGTCTTTGATGGTATTGAAAAGTTAACCATCATTGGCTTAAGTCGATGGATGGCTGATTGTGCAGAGAGTAGTCAATTATTTGGCAATAAAAAAATCGTTAACTTACCTAATGCTATTGATACGGATATATTTTCTCCCTTTGATAAATCACAATCTAGAAAATTATTAAATCTACCAATAGATAAAAAATTGATTTTGTTTGGCGCTATGGGGGCTATAAGTGACCCACGGAAAGGTTTTCTTGAACTGAGTGCATCTTTATCTTTATTAAAAAGAGACGATGTGGAGTTAGTGGTATTTGGGAGTAGCCAGCCTAAGAACTCACAAGGTTTTAGTCATAAAGCACATTACTTAGGTCATTTACATGATGATGTAACTCTGCGTGTTTTATATAATGCCGCAGATGTTATGGTTGTGCCCAGTTTACAAGAAAACCTGTCTAATGCAATTATGGAGTCATTAGCATGTGGAACTCCTGTGGTAGGCTTTGATGTCGGGGGTAATAATGATATGGTTGAGCATAAAAAAAATGGATACTTAGCCAAAGTCGGTAACGAACAAGATTTAGCCAATGGAGTTGAGTGGGTGCTTAATGCGGACAATTATGTAGGACTTTGTGCTAATGCTAGAGATAAAGTTGTGTCTACGTTCGATAGTCGCTTGGTTGCAAAACAATATGTAGAGCTTTATAAGCAGGTTTAGTGGCAATGCCTTAAGAACTGTAGGGCGGGAAAAGCGATAGCGTTCCCATCACTATATATACTCAAGATGGGCACGGAGAAAAATTCCCCTTTGCCCATCCTACACAAAAAACTATTAATTTAATGGTATTGGGTATAGTGATAAAGGTTTAGGACAATTAATATATTAACAATTTGGAATTAAAGAATAAAAACCTGTTCATGAGACCTAGAAAAGAAAAATGAATATACTGGATTTAATACAGCAAGGTGAAAATGCTTCGATTGAATTTAAAGAAAGTTTACCTAGACCAGAGAGTATTGCAAAAGAAATTATAGCTTTTGCCAATACCCAGGGGGGGACTTTGTTAGTCGGTGTGACTGATGATGCTAAGGTGTGCGGTATTGCTGAGGAGAAAAGCCATGAAGAATATTTTGCTAATATTGCACGTAATAATGTAATTCCTGCTATTGATATTAAAATACAATGGGTTGTTTTTGAACATAAAAAAGTGCTTGTTATCAGAGTACCCAAAGGTAAAGATAAGCCTTATCAAACACTAAACCACCAATTTTTAGTGCGAATCGGATCAACAAATAGAGTGGCAACCCAGGCTGAATTAATGCGTTTGTTTCAGCAAAGTGGAGTGTTTCATTATGATGCTATTGGCATTGAAAAGAGTAGTATTAAAAATATTAATTTACATAAAATATCAGAATATTTTGATAATTATCAGGTAGATTTTTCTCAGGAAGAACAACCAGAAAATTTACTAAGAAACACCGATATACTCACCGATAATTTGCAGGTAACAGTGGCTGGTTTACTGGTTTTTTCTTTAAACCCACAACGGTTTATGCCTGATGCCTGTATTAGCTTTGCTCATTTTTCAGGCAATGAAATAACTGAAGAATTAATTGATAAACAGACGATTACAGGAACACTGGATTATCAGGTTGATACCGCATTAGCGGTCATAAAAAATAATTGTCAAAGTCCGTCTCTTATTGAAGGAGGAAAAACGGTATCGACTCGGTTTAGTTATCCAGATAAAGTTTTTAGGGAGTTGCTTGTTAATGCTTGTGTTCACCGGAATTATTCTATTGTAGGCTCAAGAATACGGATCTTTATGTTTAGTGATCGGATTGAATTTATTAGCCCTGGTAAGTTACCGAATACTGTCACAGTCGAAAAATTAAGTTATGGAGTCTCTTATTCAGTTAATCCAATTATCGTTAAGTTTATGGAAAATTTAAGATATATTGATAAACTGGGCAGAGGCCTACCCATGGTTTATAAAATAGCAAAAGACAACCATAAACAGGTCAAGTTTGAAGAAATCGGCGAAGAATTTAAGGTGACACTTGAATTGTAACCTTGTTGCTTTGTCTTTCTTATGAGTCCACTGAGTTAATAATGATTGTATTAGATTCACAATATAGTACTACTCGCAGAGTGACGTTAACCCCGCCGACAATGAGTGATGGGGGGGCTGGAAAAATACCTTCAATGCTTTTTTTACCAGAAATTCCTGAGAGAATGGGGCAAGGTGGCCTGCGTACTAATGGCTATTTTAAAACTAACAAGGTAGATATACCTCTGATTAGTGTGATTACTATTGTCTACAATGGTGATAAATATATAGAACAGACGATTAACAGTGTTATTGGCCAATCTTATAATAATGTCGAATATATTATTATTGATGGAGGGTCAACTGATGGTACCTTAGATGTTGTCAGAAAATATGAGAAGCAGATAGATTATTGGGTGAGTGAGCCAGATAAAGGTATTTCAGACGCTTTTAATAAAGGTATATCATTATGTACTGGAGAAATAATTGGAATTATTAATGCGGATGATTGGTATGAAAATGATTCATTTGAAGCTATAAGTGACAATATAAAAAAATATGATGTTTTGTATGGAGATATGATCTTTTGGAATGAAAGAGGTGAAAAGAATAGCCCCGTGGTTGATCATAATAAGCTTAAAAGAAATATGACCCTATGTCATCCTTCATGCTTTATTAAAAGAAGTATATATAAGAAATATGGAATGTATGATAATGAATATAGATATGCAATGGATTATAATTTGTTATTAAATTTATTTTTGAAAAACTGTAGTTTTTACCACCTTGCTAATAATATTTCAAATATGCGGACTCTTGGGATGAGTGATGAAATGTGGAGAGCAGCTTTAGGTGAAGTAAAAAGAGCAAAAAAAAATAATGGGTTAACTTTTTTTAACTATCAGTTTTTTTTCTTATTTTATTTACTTAAACAAAGTATTAGACGATTTTTTCAATTGAGAGGTCTTGGTTTTGTGGTGAATTACTATAGAAAAATAACCCAACATAATAAATGTTAAAGTCTGATTTTTCTTTAATGAATGATAAAGATGTTATCTTTAGTCTTATTATGGCAACCTATAATAGAAAAGATGATGTCGATAAATTTATTTTAAGTTTGCTTGATCAAGATTTTGATCTTAATAAAGTCGAATTAATTATTATTGACCAAAATGGAGAAAACTTTCTTGCTGAAATAATAAGAAAATATAACAAACTAGTAACAATAAAGCATATTAGATCGAATGTACTCGGGTCAAGTATTAATAGAAATATTGGCATTGAACAAGCAAAAGGTCTGATTATTGCTTTTCCTGATGATGACTGTACTTTTTATCATGATACTTTATCTGAAGTCTATAAAATTTTTTCAGAAAGAAATAATATAGCAACAGTTTTAGGGCAGATTTACGATAAAGCCTCAGGGAAAAAAATAATAAGAAATTGGCCTGATAGTATAAAAAAAATAACTAAGAAAAATTTCTTTCATTTATATTCTTGTATAACTGTTTTTACTAAAACTAAAGATGTTTTTTTTGATCCCGAATTAGGGCCAAGTACAATGTTCGGTGCTTATGAAGATGCTGATTATATTTTATCTTTAGTCAAAAAAAATAAGGATAGTTTTTATTACTTTCCAATGGTTAAGGTTAATCACCCTCAGCTCAATATGAGTAAAATGAACCTTAAAAAAATCTCTAATTATGGATTAGGGTTTGGAGCGTTTTGTAGAAAAAATATATCTCTTAATGTTTTTATTTTATATATTGGAGTCATTGTCTACCACTTGGCACTATTTTTGGTTTCTATGCTGAAATTAGATTTTGTTAAAGTAAATAAAAGATATATTTCAATTACTTCTAGGCTAGTAGGTTTTTTTCGGTTTGGTAACCTGTAAATGTATAACTCCTTAAATGCTACTTCATAAATTATTTTTAGTGCCATGAGTCAATATTCAATTGGTTTAGTCATTCCCACAAAAAATGCACAAGCTACTCTTAGTGAAATTTTAACGATGCTCAAAACTTCTTCTTTTGAGTTTTCCATTTTAATTGTTGATTCATCATCTGATGATAGTACGGTATCAATTGCTAATAAGCATAATATTCAGGTTAAAATTATTCCACAAGCTGACTTCAATCATGGAGCTACTAGAGAATATGCTCGAAACTTGATAAATACAGATATTGTGGTTTTTTTAACTCAAGATGCGATTCCTGTTACTGTCGATTTAATTGAACGGTTGGTTAAGCCTTTGATTGAAAATGATGATGTCGTCATAAGTTATGGTCGACAGATTCCACATGATGGTGCAGATGTTTTTGAGGCTTTTCCTCGTGAGTTTAATTATCAGGAATACTCTCACACTCGAAGCATTGAGGACATTGATCAATATGGAGTATATACATTTTTTTGTTCAAATAGTTGTGCCGCTTATAAAAATGTAGCTCTAAATACAGTAGGTGGTTTTCAAACTACATTAACGAATGAAGACTATTTTACCGTTGCGAGATTATTGCAAAAAGGATACAAAATTGCATATGTTGCAGATGCCGTGGTCAAACATTCACATAGCTATACTTTATGCCAGGAGTTTCAGCGATATTTTGATACAGGTTATGCACGGGCAGAAAACCCTATTGTTCAAAAATTAGTAGGGCAGGCGGAATCTCGGGGGATGGGGTTTATTGTGGCGTTGTTAAAAAAAGTGTGGAATGATCAGCCTTTTTTAATATTCTATGCAGTAGTGCAATCACTTATAAAATGGTTGGGTTATCGTGTTGGCTTTTATGGATCGTTTTTGCCATTAAATGTGCGGAAGAAATTAAGTCAGCAGTCTTATTATTGGTCATCGAAATATTATTAGTTTCATGTGTAGCTATTAAGCTAAAAATTGCGAGCAATACTTTAGGGGTTTTCTGATGATGAGGCAAGGAATAGTTCTACTGATTTATTGGTGATGAATATTAAACTGTTTCAAAGTGAAATACCCCCCAGTCCCTTTCTTATCTAGTAATTGATTAATTTGTTGTTTAATATTTTCAATAGCCTCTGACTCATTTGTTGGTATCACAAGGGCTAACAGTATTTGTAAATAGAGTATTCCATTTTGATAATTACTGAAATACCTGCGCTCAAGCCCTCCTGTTAATGCTTTTAATGCTTCCTGTTTTTTATTAAAATGCATTAAGGCATCAGCTAGTTCTAAGCGAGTTTGCAGGTTAAAAGGATCTAGTCGGATGGCTTCAGAAAAACTGCTAACAATGATTTGATAATGTTTTTTTTGTTCAGTGCTATCCAATAAATATAATTTTGCTTTATTGGTGTAGTTTAAATCACGAAAGGGATTGCCTATAATCGCTTTATCAACTGCCTTTTTCCCTTGTTCAATTAATTGTTGTTTTCCTTCACTACTGAACATATGAGCATCCTTCGAAAGTAAAAGGGTATAAATATTTGCTTCAGTGGCAAAATATTCTTCTTTAAAAGGCGTTAGGCTTGAGGCCTGTATGGTGTTTTCTAAAGCAATTAAATTGTTAGGGGATGTGTTAAATACTTTATAAAGTGTAAATGAGTTGATACCAATAAAATAAAGTATAACAACCGACATAGCAGTAAGGATGCCTATATAGCCTGTTTTGGTAAATACTTTAATTTCACTGGGGATAAAAGAAAGGCTTGGCTGTATTTTTAAATGATCAAGTCGTTGGGCGATGAGGCCCATATACAAGCCCATTAATAATAATGGCGCGGGTTGATAAAAGTTAAAGGTAAAAAAAGAATGGGTAAAGACAGCAATGCAGGCTGTAATCAATCCTAGTGTCTGTAGTTTTTGGTTATGATCAGCTGTTTTTGTATAGAGGGTGTAGCCAGATGTTAGAAAGGTTATGACAAAGCCGATAAATAATAATAAGCCTATTGGACCTAGTTCTATTAAAAACTGTAAATAGTCATTATGTGCAAATTGACCAATATCAGGGGCGTTAATATGTCTAAATTGAGGAAACAACCAATGAAACATATTTAAACCTCTTCCTAAAAAAGGCTGTTCCAAATACATTTGTAGGCCTGAGCCCCAAATGTAATCTCTACCTGCGGAAAGGGCTGTTAGGTTATTACTGGTCGATAAGTTAACGGCTCTGTTTAGATAACTTGCTCCTGTTAAAAACTCAGCAAATACAAAGCCTGAAAATAAGTAAACAGTTAGTTTCAAAAAGATTTTAATCGCTCGCTTTTCTAGCAGAGCATGGATAAGTAGAATAATAATACCAATACCTAAGCCGAGTAGGGCGCCGCGAGAAACCGTTAAAGTGATAATAAAAGTGCCGCAAGCAATCACAAAGCCAATAATATGTTTCTTGTATGTTGTTTTTTCGGTTAAAAAACAAGCACAAAAGGGAAGTAACAACATGACTATAAAGATTGCATTGGTGTTTTTATTTAAGAAAAAACCTGGTGCGGGAAGGTGTGACGTATCAATAAATCGTTGGTAATAAGCTTTTACCATGATGATTACAATATAAGCCGCTAAAGCTAAGTGGAAATGTTGTTGTTGTTTGGAAGTACTCCAAAAACTTATGAGTAGACCTATGGGGAATACTAAAAAAATTAAAGCAGAATAAAGGCTGTCGCTAGGAACTGGCGACCAAAGAATAGATAGAAATGACCAAGCTACAAAACATAAGAAAAATAGGCTATAGCGATTAGTAGGTATTTTTACGACTGAATGAAAAGAACTGAATAGTTTAACTAAAACAATACTAAGTAGTAACCCAAATGCAGCTATAAAGTATATATAACTTAAAGAATGGTCATGCAGGCTGGGTGTAAGAAATAATGCAATCGCTGTTAATAAAATAGCAATACTTTTTTTCAAGGTGTTTTTTAAGATAATTTTAGGATGAACATTTTGTCAAATAAAAAAACCTCAATTAAGAGGCTTTTTTATTTGACACTTGTTATTAATTAACGACAGCTAGCAGGTCTAAATTTAGCGTCTAAATCACCAGTTGTACAAGTCCATTGTACGGCACCAGTTGCAGGTGCTCCATCAGCGGCTAACGGATTGCCCCCAGATGTAGGAATAAAAATAATTGTTTTACCAACATCAACAGTTGAGCCGTAAGTAATCGTAATTTGACCAGTAGTTGAATTCACTTCTACCGAATTCACATGAGTTGTTGTGCCAGGGTCAGAAAATCCAGTCGCAAAACCTTTTGCAGTACCCGTTGTTACCACTCCAAATGCAGCATTTTCACTTACAGTTACTTTAGCTGCTGAAGCCAAAACAATCCCTTCTGTTACTTTAGCTCTAACCATATAGTCAGTATAAGCAGGGATGGCGATTGATGCCAAGATACCGATGATCGCTACAACGATCATGAGTTCGATTAAGGTAAAACCTTGTTGTGATTTTTGGGTGTTCATAATATGTGCCTTTGATTTAGAAAAAGGAGATTCAATAAACTTCAATTACAATATAGCAGAGTCTATGCCAAAAAAATATTTTGCCAAAAAAAAGCTGGGAGACCGCTTACAGTCTTGAGTTGTATTCATCTATTACATAGTGGCTATTTAGTTGGTTTTTGAATAAAAGTGTTTTAACCTTACAAAATTCAGTTAATAGTGACAAAAATTGTCACTATTAACTTCGGAGTGACGTTGTTTAATCAGTAAAGCTTTGCTATGTTTATATTTTATGTAACGACTAAGGAACGTGTATGGAATAACTTCCCAAAGTTATAACGCAGGATTTTTGCTTCAGCTGGGATGATCTCATGAGGCGCATAGTTATTCTACGCAACGAATGAGATCATCCCAGCTGGAGCAAAAAAACCCGTTAGAGATTGGGAAGTTGTTTCATGCACGTTCCTAAGCAAATTTAATTTACTATTACTTTTTAAGCTGAGAAATAATGATGAGGCCTTTATAAATGATTGAATTATATTTAGATACTGTTGATGTTGAACAGGTTAATCGATTGAGTACCTGTATGCCTATTAAAGGGGTAACGACCAATCCAACGATTTTAGCGAATGCAGGCATGGGGGTTGCTCAGGCCTTATCTGAATTGTCTGAAATACTAGGGAGTGGAGCACGATTTCATGTGCAAGTGGTTAGTCAAACGGTTGCTGAGATTGTTGATGAGGCTATATCTCTAGATAAATTGCCTTTTGATATGGTGGTTAAAATTCCTGCAACTGAAGTAGGATTAGCTGCTATTAAGAAAGTAAAAAAGCGTGGCATATTAGTTTTGGCTACGGCTATTTATAGTTCTCAGCAAGGTTTCCTTGCTGCTTTGTGTGGGGCAGATTATTTGGCGCCCTATATAAATAGAATAGATACTATGGGAGGGAATGGTATCGGTGTAGTTGCAGACTTGCAACAATTGCTGACAATTAATAGTTTAAATTGCAAAGTACTTCCAGCGAGCTTTAAAAACACCCTGCAAGTGATGGATGTTATGAAGTTGGGTGTAGGTGCTATTACTTTGCCCAGTGAGGTGGCAATACAGATGATTTCTCATCCCGCAGTCGAGCCGGCCGTTGAAAAATTCTCTCAAGATTGGCGTGATACTTTTGGAACGATGCTTTCTTTTGATACTTAAGAAGAATTAACTGAATTCCGGTAGGAGGGACCTATTGGTCGCGATTTTCTTGATCTTTCTCAGACCCAGACGCGGCTAATAGGCCCCTCCTTGGTGTGTTTTCCCATTAACTTTAGAGGTATTGGGTTTATCTCTATTTAAAACTATCCGCAACAATACTGTTCAACCATTTTTTGGCATAAATCGCTTCAAGTGATAATGTTTTTTCATTAGTATTGCTGGTCACCCCACCAGCCCCTTTAACTTTAATTATTTCACCTTGTTGATTTAGCTTGTAAACCATCGCAATAGAAATACCTTGATCTGCGGTAATTAAGCTATAACAAGTGTTAACCCAGACAGGGTCAGAGGGTTCTATTTCATTAAGCAAGCTAACAACAGCAAAGGCGCAGACTTTTGCTTCAGCATTCGCAGCAAAGGCTGACTTTGGTATCGGTGTTTGTATCGATGCATCACCAATAACATGAATGTTGGGGTGTAAAGTGGATTCACTGTTTTTGTGGTTAACGGGGCACCAGCCTGAGTCATCACAAAGTCCAGCTGTTTGGGCAATACTCGCTGCTTTTTGTGCAGGAATGTAATTTAAAACATCGGCTTTAAAAATATCCCCAAAATCAGTTTCTATTTGTTTGCTTTTAACATCAATTTTAACCACTGGATTGTCGGGGATTGAATGCCATTCAATCATGCTGTTAGCACCACCGTATCCATAATGCTTTTCCCAGCCGTTAATAAATAGCTGCTGTTTCGAAAACTGGGTTTTAGGATCAAGAATTATTATTTTTGATTTGGGTTTATGCTGCTTTAAATAATAAGCCATCATGCTGGCACGTTCGTATGGGCCGGGTGGGCACCTAAATGGATTGGGTGGTGCACATATAATGACAGTTCCGCCATTAGGCATGGCTTGCAGTTGTTTGTTTAATAGAGTTGTTTGGGGGCCTGCTTTCCAGGCATGAGGGATTAAGTGTGTGCTTGAATCATTATGGCCTTCGATAGGTTCCCAGCGAAAATCAATACCAGGCGATACAATTAATCGATCATAAAATATTTTTTGTTGGTCACTCAGAGTGACAAAGTGTTTTTCAGCTGTGATTGATGTTACTTTGTCATGTACTACTCGTATGTCATAACGACTTGCTAGTTGCTGATAAGAAACGGTAAGAGAGTTTAAGTTTTTCAAACCACTGAAAACCCAATTACTCCCTGGACAAGTAATATAGTGCTGTTTGGGTTCAATTAAGGTGATTTGAATATTTGGGTCTAGTTTTTTATGGTTTTGGCTGCTGTAGCTCCTCCAAAACCACCACCAATAATAACAACATGCGCTGAAGATGATGATTTAAATGCTTTATTTTGGCAGCCACTGACGAAAAGCCCTGCTGAGCTTCCTGATAATTGAATAAACCGCCGTCTAGAAAGCATTAGTTTTGCTGGCTAAGGTAATAGGCAACAGCTTTTAATTCTTCATCGCTAAAGCCTTTGCTAATTCTATCCATGATTGATGAGCTTTTTTTATTGGTTTTAAAGGCTATTAGTGTTTGAGTTAATTCAGTCGCTGATAGATTAAGTCTGTTCAACTTCTCTCCGTGACAACTGTAACAGCTGTAGGCAATCGCTTTTCCTGTCACACCGGCAATAGAGTGTGAAGAGGGGATAGCAAATAGTACCGTAACGATGATTTTTATAAATTGATTTTTTATCAGCGATTTACTCATAATCAGGCAATAGCAATATGGTTTTATGGGCGTGAGACTAAAGAGACCGTGAAAGTATTGGGTTTTAGCCCCCCTCTTTGGAAAAGAGGGGCTGGGGGAGATTTTATTACAAAACAATTCATTTAATATCAATGAGTTATTTTTTTATAAAATCCCCCTCAATCCCCCTTTTCCAAAGGGGGAGGTCAAAATAAGAATACTTTCACAGTCTCTAAAGCCTCATTTTCAAGCAATACCCAGAGGTTAGTTTATAGGATGCGCTTCGTGCCTCAGCACATCCTATAACTAAAGCCTTCGCTCAAACTTATTGCCTTTATTTCAAAAATAAATCTGTAAACTTGGGCGCAGATATACCAGGAATACTAGGTAAATCGCCTCGACCATTACCGACTTTAAGTTGGGCTTTCATGCCTTTTTCCATATGCTGGGCAATATCACAATGGACTAAATAGGTGAAATGACTGCTGGGGA
>WTAG01000521.1 GCA_013139755.1 Methylomarinum sp.
AATGCATCTAATAACTTTAATGCATTAGCAAAGCTGCGGGTTCTCATTTCCGCTTTTTGTAAGGCTTTATCAAGGACCCAGCGTATGGAACTGTCGTCATCCACTATCCAGACTAAATCGGCATTAGACATGGTCATCCTCCAAAGGTAGGTAGATTGAGAAGATGGTGTTTCCTGGTTCGCTCTCGCATTCGATGAGTCCGTTATGTTGATTAATTAATGATTGTGCTATCGATAACCCTAAGCCCGTACCTTCGGCGCGGCTACTAATCATAGGGTAAAAAATCTGGCTCATGAGTGCATCACTAATACCGGGGCCATCATCTATAACGTCTATTTTTGCGGTTAATTTATAGCGTTTGCGACCGATGGTCATGTGACGCTGGACTCGCGTTTTAAGTGTTATATTTCCGACTTGTTGCATGGCTTGAACTGCATTTTGCACAATATTAAGTACCGATTGAATCAGTTGATTTTTATCGGCCTTTAAGTCAGGAATACTGGGGTCATAATCTGTTGTGATGGTAATTCGATTACTCGCTTCAACATTAACTAATTGTCTCACCCGTTCCAGGACCTCATGTATGTTTAAGCGTTCTTTTTTTGCCGGTTTGTTCGGCCCCAGCATTTTATCCATTAAGGCTTTTAGTCGGTCTGCCTCTTGAATAATGATTTGGGTATATTCTTTTAGCTCAGGATCGGGTAACTCAAGATCTAATAATTGAGCGGCTCCTCTGATGCCGCCTAACGGGTTTTTAATTTCATGCGCTAAGCCTTTCACTAACATGCGACTAATGTTCTGCTGTGTGAGTAGTTGCTCTTCTTTACTGATACGTAGTTGTCTGTCGACTTGTTGCAGTTCCACTAAAATTTCACTGCGTTGGCCATCTTCTATTAAAGGTGTCGCACTAAAACTAACGGTCATGCTTTGATTGAGATGCACTAAGTTTAATTCTCTATCAACCAAGGGGTCGTCCATCGTGAGGCATTGCTGTAAATCATTTAACAAGGCAATATTGGATGATTTAAATAATTTCTCAGCACTTAGACCTAGTAAGTGTTTAGCACTATCAGCCAATAAAATCTCACCCGCAGTATTGATATAGGTCAATATCAATCGATGGTTAAATAATAAGACGGCTTCATTTAGGTGGGCGAGTATTCGTTTATGCACTGTTTTTAAAAGTTTGAGTATGTTAATGGCCAAAATGGGGCTAGCATATTGGATTATAGATATTGTCTAGTTCAATAATGCACAATCCGTACCATAACCACATACTCTTGATTTACTATTAGCCCGTATGAAGCTTGCATAATACGGGGCACGCTGGTGTAGTATCAGGTATTTCATTTTGTTTCATACGAGCTATCTGCTATTTATGCACAAGTTTGGTACTGCTGCGCAGTTTACGCCCCCTATCAAACTCTCTAGGACTTAAATACATCTGTAGAGTGAATTTACATACACTTTAATGAACAACAAGCATACTAAATATTAAAAAATACCAAAAATATTAAACTTTAATGTTCAACATATCATTAATGCGCAAATTCCGCACTATCTTGGTGCAAAATAGCGCTATTTTTCTCTCCCTCTACCTAATCACTTCGTTTTAGCTTACAAATAACTATGGCATACATTGTGCTGAAGCAACAAAGACCAAAAGCAGTACATTAATTATGGTTAAACCAAAAAGAGTTAAGGCTAAATGAGTACTTTAAATAAAACAAAATGACTAACTTGATGATTTTCACCGACCTTGATGGTACTTTACTCAATCATCATGATTACAATTTCACTCAGGCTTTGCCTGCACTAGAAAAAATAAGACAACGACAAATACCTCTCATCATCAACTCAAGTAAAACCTATGCTGAAATAAAAGATATTCGCACACAAATGCACAATAACTGGGCGTTTTCAGTAGAGAATGGTGCAGCCATAATTTTACCAAATGGTAAATTATCAGGTGATAACAATAATCTGCAAAAAATCATCCTAGGCCGTCCGCAAGCGGAGATTTTAGACCTGCTTCAGAATTTGCGTAATCAACACGGATTTTCTTTTAAAGGGTTTTCTGATCTCAGCAGCAGAGAACTGATGACAGAAACAGGACTGACCGAAATACAAGCAAAGCAAGCCAAGCAACGTCTGGCAAGTGAGCCACTAAAATGGCTAGATGGCGTAGAAAAACTCACCTTATTTAAACGATGCTTAACAGCACAAGGAATGCAATTAATAGAAGGGGGACGCTTTCTTCATGTCATGGGACAAAATGACAAAAGCACAGCAATGGCATGGATATTGAATGCGTTTGGTCAACAGATAAAAACAATTGCTATTGGTGACAGCCAGAATGACAAAAAAATGTTAGAGCAAGCTGATTTTGCAGCAGTTATCCGTAAACCAGATGGCAGTTATTTACAGCTTAATAAAAAACCGGAGCAGGTCATTTATTCGCAACACCCTGCCCCATTAGGATGGCAGGAAGTAATAGACCAACTGTTGGCTAAATTAAATACAGGAGAAAGTAATGAGTGATTTTTTTCAGAACGGTACGATTACCACACTACATCGCCTAAACAAAGACCATGTCAAGAACATGGAAAACGAATTACAAACCTTTGCTAAACAAAGACCTATGGGACTGGTATTACCCTCTTTGTTTTCCGAATTAAAAGGTCCTGCCCTCAAACCGATTATTGATGAAATCGCCAAAGTATCTTATCTGAATGAGATCATCATCGGTCTTGATAATGCCAACGCCGATGAGTTTGCCTATGCTAAAGAGTTTTTCAGTGTGTTACCTCAACAGCATCGTGTTTTGTGGAATGATGGCCCCAGAATGCGACAACTCAATGTGCACCTCATAGAAAAAGGTATTGCACCCAAAGATCTAGGCAAAGGTCGTAATGTCTGGTATTGCTACGGCTATGCAATTGCATCTGGTCGTTCGGAAGCCATCGCCCTGCATGACTGCGACATCCTAACTTACGATAGAGAATTACTGGCAAGATTATTTTATCCTGTCGCCAATCCAGCCTTTAACTTTGAATTTTGTAAAGGCTATTACTATCGAATGGCAGACCAAAAAATTAATGGTCGTATCTGCCGTTTGCTGGTAACACCATTAATAAGAGCCTTAAAAAAAGTGATCGGTCCCATGGATTACTTAGACTACCTAGATAGCTTCCGATACGCTCTTTCAGGTGAATTTGCAACGCGTATGGACACCATTAAAGAAATCCGCATCCCTAGCGATTGGGGTTTGGAAATTGGCGTATTATCTGAAATGTATAGGAATCAATCGCGTAAACATATTTGTCAGGTAGAAATTGCCGATGTCTATGACCATAAGCATCAAGACTTATCTGCTGACAATATTGATGGCGGATTATCCAAAATGAGTATTGATATTGCCAAAGCCATTTTTCGCAAACTGGCCACTGAAGGTGTGGTATTAAGCAAAGAAATCTTTAGAACACTCAAAGCCACTTATTACCGTGAAGCTCTGGATGCCGTTGAAGCTTACTACAGCGATGCGCTAATCAATGGATTAACCTTTGACCGACATCAAGAAGAAAAAATAGTGGAACTATTTGCCCAGCACGTCATTCTAGCCGGTGATGCATTCTTAGAAAAACCCAGCGAAACCCCATTCATACCAAGCTGGAACCGTGTAACCAATGCCATTCCAGATATTCTGGAGCGTTTACGTGATGCGGTTGAAGAGGACAATGCTTAGCAATTAATAAGCAAATGGATATAGGATGCACTGAGGTAACGAAGCGCATCTTGCAACATGATGCGCTTCCTGCCGTCAGCACATCCTATATTATCAAGTTATTTCTGAGCACTTTATCGCTGACGGCTTTTTCTCCGCTTTCTTTGTAAATATTTTACGCCTCTCATTTCAGCCAACAAACGCTGACTTTAATTTATTGATACACTATCGTCTAGTAAACAAAGTTAGCGGACAAAAGCAACCTCATTTTTCGGCTAAGAGCATCGGATTGACTTACTGTTGGGATAATCTGGCGAATTTCCCTGTTAATTAATAGTTATACAAAGTCTATATAGGATAGGAGATGAGTACAGAAAATAACTGGAATCAGTTAAGAAATAATATAAAGTCATGTGGTTTATGCGAAGGGCTTAATTCTGAGGAATTAGGAACAGATAATGCGCCTGGTTACGGAAATATAAATTCAAAGGTTGTATTCATAGGTCAATCACTTTGCGGGAAACCTTGCATTGAAGCACAAATACCATTTACTGGTGGTTCAGGGAAATTGCTCGACCAAGCGCTTGAAGAGGCAAATGTAAGCAAAAAAGATATTTATATCACCAATGTTGTTAAGTGTCACCCACCAAATAATCGTAAATCCGAAGAAAAAGAAATAAGCAATTGCACTCCTTATCTAAAACAAGAGTTGAACTGGATATCACCAGAACACATTATCTGTTTAGGTAAAGATGCTTGGGGGTATTT
>WTAG01000286.1 GCA_013139755.1 Methylomarinum sp.
GTTGGGTAGGTGATGACAACCCCTTACCATTCTTGTATGAAGCCACAAATGTAGAAATCTATTTTAGAGATGAACGAGACCCAAAACCTCGCAGTCGTACTGTGTTTCACTTTCATCAACCCGAAACCTGCCATCGCTGGTTAAAAGAAGACACTACTTTCAGAACCCGATTACAGCAAATCCCCGCACTTAATACAGAGGGTTTAAGAGATTGCCAGATAGAAGCTGTTACAGGGTTGGAAGACAGTTTAAAGCAAGCAAAGTCACGTGCATTATTGCAAATGGCAACAGGGGCAGGTAAAACATACACCGCTGTTACCCAAATTTATCGCCTGGCCAAATTCAGTAAAGTAAAACGCGTATTATTTTTGGTAGATAGAGGTAACTTAGGGCGACAAGCTTTAAAAGAATTCCAGCAATACACAGTGCCAGAAGATGGGCGTAAATTTACCGAATTGTATAACGTCAGTATTTTAGGCACAGCAGGTATTGCAGATGAAACAAAAGTCACTATCTCTACTATTCAACGCCTTTATAGTCAGCTATCAGGTAAAGAATTAGATGATGAAGCAGATGAGCATTCAGGCTATGAGATTGATAACAACACCTTTAATAAACAACCCAAACAGGTCAGTTATAATCCGTCGATTCCCATAGAAGCATTTGACCTGATTATTATTGATGAATGTCACCGCTCAATTTATAACTTATGGCGACAGGTTCTAGAATATTTTGATGCCTTTTTAGTCGGCTTAACAGCTACACCCACCAAAAAGACCATCGGCTTTTTTAATCAAAATATGGTCAGTGAATACACTCATGAAGATGCGGTGATTGATAAAGTTAATGTCGGTTACGATATTTACAGTATTCGCACTAAAAAAACCGAACAAGGCGACAAAATAGAAGCGGGAACCACGGTACAAATCCACGATAAACTCACCCGTAAAAAACGCCTAGAAATATTAGACCAAGATGAAGAGTACACAGGCAAACAAATAGATCGCTCTATTATTGCACCTAATCAAATCATCACAATTATTCAAACTTTTAAAGACCGCGTATTTACCGATATATTTCCAAATCGTTCAGGTGAATGGCTACCGAAAACCTTAATCTTTGCCAAAGATGATGACCATGCAGAACGCATAGTAAATACCGTGCGTGAAGTCTTTGGCGAAGGTAATAACTTCTGTAAAAAAATCACCTACAAAGTCGGTAAAAAAATAGCCGAAAACACCATTACAGAATTTCGCACCAGCCCACAGCTACGTGTAGGCGTAACAGTAGACATGATAGCCACAGGCACAGATATAAGACCGCTGGAAATCGTGATGTTTATGCGTGATGTTAAAAGCCCTGCCTATTACGAACAAATGAAAGGCCGTGGCACGCGCATTATCAGCCAAGATGAATTTAGAAAAGTCACGCCCGATGCCAAAGGCAAAGCCCGCTTTGTATTGATAGACTGCGTAGGTGTAACCGAATCAGATAAAACCGAATCTAAATCATTAGAAAGCAAGCCCAGCGTGTCTACTGAAAAACTCATGCAACAAATCGCGCGTGGAGATAGGCACAGTGACAGTTTACGCAGTTTAGGTAATCGTCTAATACGCTTAGATATAAAACTCGATGCCCAACAGCGCAAACAAATAGCAAAACTGGCAGGTAAACCACTGGCATTAATTGCTGGGGAATTAATCCACGGGACTAATGAAGAAACCTTAGTTGAACAAGCGCAAAGCCAATTTAATACCGAAAACCCCACAGAACAACAAATACAACAAGCCTTTGAATCGCAAACTGATGAACTGGTTAAACCGTTCCATAACCCCGATTTAAGAGAATTAATAGAAGCCTTACGCCGAGATAACGAGCAAATTATTGATGAATCAGCAGATGAGTTATTAGATGACAAACAAGGCTATAGCCAAGAAAAAGCAGAAAGTTATATTAAGAGCTGGGAACAATTTATTAAAGATCATCAAGATGAGTTAGATGCCATCCAGCTGATATACAACCAACCCTATCAGCAACGCCATCTCAGTTACGAGCAAATAGAAAAACTAGCAGAAGAAATTGAACAACCTCCGTATAATCTAGCCCCTATAGCGGTATGGAAAGCCTATGAACAATTGGAAAAAGCCAAAGTTAAAGGCGCACCGCCAGAAAAATTATTAACTAATATTATTAGTTTAATTCGTTTCTCCACAGGCTTAAGCAATGTATTAGAACCGTTTAACGAATTAGTGAATAACCGCTTTGAAAACTGGATAAACCAGCAAGCAATCGACTTTAAGCCAGAGCAATTACAATGGCTGAATAAAATTAAAGACCAAATAGCGCAAAATGCCGAAATGACTGTAGAAGATTTTGAATACACACCGTTTAATCAGGATGGTGGTTTGCTAAAAGCTAAAGAATTATTTGGTAATGATCTGGATGAGATTATTCAGGAATTGAATGGGTATTTGATTGCATGAGTGATAAACAAACGATAAAGCTTCGAGAAAAATGGGTAATTCAATCAATTGATGAAATTGCAACTATTTCTACAGGAAAAAAAGATGCAAACCATGCAACTGAAGACGGTAAGTATAAATTCTACACTTGTGCATTTAAACCATTAATGGCTCCAACTTTTTCTTTTGAAGATGAAGCTATTATATTGCCAGGTAATGGACATAATGTTGGAGAAGTATTTTATTTTAAGGGTATGTTTGAGGCATACCAAAGAACTTATGTTTTGCATAAGATTAAGGTAGATCCCAAATATCTTTTTTATCAATTAAAATTAGGATGGAAAAAGGCTACAGCTGAAAAACAATATGGTTCAGCAACAAATTATATTCGGATAGGTAACTTTACTGATTATAGTTTACTTATTGCTCCACCAGAACAACAAAAACAAATAGTAGCCAAAATAGAACAACTCTTCTCCCATATCGACGCAGGGGTAGAAGCGCTAAACACAGCTAAGCAATACCTAAAACAATACCGCCAATCAGTTCTTAAAGCCGCTGTAACAGGTGAGCTAACCAAAGAATGGCGAGAAGCACATAGAAACAAACTAAATACTGAAAACCAGTTGTTAGAACTTGTCTTAGATGAACGTAACAGTGAATATTCACGAAAGCTAACTGCTTGGGAAAAGGCATTAGAAGAATGGCAGCTTAGTGGGGAGCAAGGGAAAAAACCAACAAAGCCACAAAAAATAAAAGTTTTAAATGGTTTTTCTAGTGTTGATCTCAGAAGTTTTGGACTATTACCTAAAAATTGGAGGTGGGTTAAATTAGGTAATTTGGCTGTTGATGTTTTCGATGGGCCGTTTGGTTCTAACCTAAAAAGTAGTGATTATGTAGAAA
Organism: Methylomarinum sp.; assembly: GCA_013139755.1. The sequence continues at coordinate 3,366 of WTAG01000286.1, forward strand.
AAGGTGTCCGAGTTATAAGGTTAGAAAATATAGGAAATCTTGAGTTCAATGCTGATAAAGTTACATATGTCTCAGAGGAAAAGTATGAGGCACTAAAAAAACACAGGGTATCGAAAGGAGATATAATTTTTTCATCTTTTGTTGTCGATGGAACTCGTGTCGTTGTATTGCCTACAAATATTGAAAAGGCAATTAATAAGGCTGATTGTTTTTGTATTCGTACTTTTGGTGATTCTATTGGTGCTGATTATCTAGCATATTTTCTTTCAACAACTTCAACCTATAAAAGGTTAGAAAACCAAGTTCATGGGGCAACAAGGCCACGAATAAATACAACTCAATTAAAAGAATTAGAGGTACCAATTTGTTCTGCTCAGGAGCAGCTAGAGATTGTGCGAATAATAAGAGAAAAACTTGAATCAATTGACCGGTTAGATAATGAGATAGGTGTTCTGTTACAAAAAGAAGGTAAGAACAAACAATCCATCCTAGCCTCTGCGTTTTCAGGAAAGTTAATAACCGCCTCCACAGGTACAGAGCTATGACAGCCTACAAAATATTTTGTGATGAAAGCTGTCATTTAGAACATGATAAAGCCGATGTGATGGTATTAGGTGCACTGTTAGTGCCTGAAGATAAACTAGAGCAACTCAGTCGGAAGATTAAGTTTTTAAGGCATCAGCACAATTATCATAATGAAATTAAATGGACAAAATTACACAGCCAGCAGTTTGATTTTTACAAGGCTTTAATTGATGCTTATTTTGAAGAGTCGGGATTTAAATTTAAAGCAACAGTCGTCTTAAATAAGAAAAAGTTAAATCATGAGGCGTTTAATCGAGGTGGGCATAATGAGTTTTATTACAAAATGTTCTATTACACTTTGCGTGATTTTTTAAAGCCAGAGAATCAATATAAAATTTATTTGGATTACATGGATACTTTGGGTGGGGAAAAAGCCAAGAAGCTAACTGAAATTTTACAGGTAGGAATAAATAGTCAAGTTGATACTTATATCATTCATTCGTATGAAGCTCAGTTAATTCAGCTTTGTGATTTGTTTATAGGAGCTATCGCTTATAAAAACCGAACAGATATTGAAATGCAAAGTGACATTAAGAAAAAAATTGTGGCTTATTTAGAAGAAAAAGTTGATGGAGGTTTAGATTATGCAACGCCACAGTGGGAAGAAAAGTTTAATATTTTTCGTTTTTTACCAAGGGGCTGTTAATGCTACCAGAACCATTACAGCTAGGTAAGGTAGATGCAACCCAGATTTTTGATTATTTGTATGATTTTTTTCACCGAGATTTCGTACAGAATAAGGCTTATTTAAATCAACAAATTTATATTGACCCAAAGAGTCGTTGTAAAGATGATGGGAAAGAAATGTGTTTTTGGCATATTACAACTAAAGAAACAAAAAAACAGGTAAGAGATGGCAGTAAATGGCATTGGAAGGTGGTAGACAGGTATATTGACTATAGACGTGCTGAAAGAATTGAGTGGATAAAGTTAATTATAGAAAATCACAATCACGATAAAGTGAAGTGGTTTTATCATAAAGAAACGAAAGGAAAAAAGCCGATACGTTTATATCTTTGGGCTTATCAGGATGATTTTGTAGTAATTTTACAGAAGTTGGGACGTTCTAGTTCTTTTTTAGTCACTAGTTTTTATATAGATCATGCGGGAAAAAGACGAGAGTATCAAAAACGTTTTGATGTTTTTAGTAGCAATGAGTGTGAGGTGCTAAGGCAGTGTCATTGGTTCTAAAAGGGAAAGGATGGTCGCCTATTATGGACCGGACGATACGGTCACCTCTTTCTACACAATGGTAGGTGAGCAGGTTAAGTATAAGCAAAAATGAAAAAAAAACAAGCTAATAAGACAATACTTTCATTTGCAGCTCATTTGCATATTTAGGCTTTTGAAAAAGGAAATAAAATTAAAAGCAATATAAAACAAATACTTAATCTAGTAGGTTATTAGAGTTTCATTTGTAAAATTAATAATAATTAGAAAAATAATGATGAATCGACAGCAGACATTAGATGTTTTAACAAACTTAAAACCAGAGCTAATAAAACGCTTTGGCATAACTCGTTTAGCTTTATTTGGCTCTACAGTACGAAATGAAGCCAAAGAAGACAGTGATATAGATATTATTGTTTCTTTTGATGGGCCTGCAACATCTAAACAATATTTTGGCGTGCAGTTTCTATTGGAGGATGAGTTGGGGCAGTCGATTGATTTAGTCACAGAAAAGGCTTTGCGCCCCGAGTTAAAAACCTTTATCGAAAATGAGGCTATTAATGTCTGAGCGTGAATGGCATTTTTATGTGCAAGATATGCTCGGATTTGCTGAAAATGTAATGACATATTCTGACGGTTTAACACTAGAAGCATTTGAATCAACAGGTTTAAATTACGATGCGACAGTACGTAATTTAGAATTGATCGGTGAGGCGGCTACACATATCCCAACTGAAATAAGAGAAAAATATGGCTCAGTACCTTGGCGACAAATCATCGCCACTCGCAATCGATTGATTCATGGTTACTTAGGG
>WTAG01000112.1 GCA_013139755.1 Methylomarinum sp.
CATGTGATTAACCCCGCTTTAGCACAGGGGTATTGGGTGTTATGTGACCGTTTTACCGATAGCACTTATGCGTATCAATGCGGTGGTAGAGGTATGAGCCTAAGCATGGTTGAATGGTTGGAAAGAAATGTTCAGGGTGATTTAAGACCAGACTTAACATTGTTGCTAGATGCCCCGATTACAGTTGGTATGGAACGGGCTAATCAGCGCGGGGCGCTAGACCGCTTTGAATCAGAAAAACAGGCCTTCTTTGAAAGAGTGAGAGCTAGTTATTTACAGCGTGCTCATCAAAACCCTCAGATAATTAAAACGATTAATGCTGCGCAATCGCTTGTTAAGGTGCAGGCTGAAATAAGTGCTGAAATTGAGCGATTGATTAACTTGTGATGGAAACAATAGATCAATCATTACCCTGGTTACAAGAAAGCGGGTCTCAGCTAAGGCAATATATAAATCAAAACCGTATTCCGCAGGCTCTTTTAATCATTGGGAATAAAGGTTATGGGAAACAACAGTTAGCTGAGCATTTTTCTCAATCATTGTTATGTATGGATGTACTTGCTACTGGCATTGCTTGTGGGAAATGCCAGAGTTGTACATTGTTTAATGCAGGTACTCATCCTGATTATATTGCTATTGAGCCTGAAGAGCCGGGTAAAGCCATTGGTATTGCGGTTATCCGTCAATTAACTACAAAGTTAGCATTAAAACCACAGTTTGAAAGTCATCGAGTGGTGGTTATTAATCCTGCAGATAGTTTGAATAATGCTTCGGCTAATGCGTTTTTAAAATACCTGGAAGAACCAACCGAACGTACATGCCTTATTCTTATAACGGATAAGCCCTCTAAGCTACCCGCAACAATACGTAGTCGCTGTCAAAAGTTACTTGTTTCAGAGCCTGATCAAGGGCTGGTGAAAACATGGTTAAAACAGCAGGGTATTTCTGATAATGTGAATTTATTGTTGAGTTTGTCGCAAGGAGCGCCCTTATTAGCAAAGCAGCTGGCAGAGTCGTCTGTTTTACAATTAAGAACTGAATGTTTTAATCATTGGATGGCGCTTGCAGCTTCAGATGAAAACCTTATTACATTAGCTGAGCAGTGGTACAAGCTTGAGAGAGAAGAGATTGATCTATTGCTGTTTTGGCTGGTAAGCTGGGTGGCAGATATGATAAAGCTAGCTTATGATAAGCAGGCTGTAAATATTGTTAATTCTGATTTTGTTAAGCACTTGCAAGAAATAGTTGAGCAGCTAGACTTAAAGGATATGTATAAATATTATGATTTATTGTTGCTTAGTCAGCAAAGATTCGATACCCAGTTGAATAAACAATTGATGTTTGAAGAAATCTTAATACAATGGTCAAAACTTAATAGCAGATAAAATAATGGCAGAATCAGCAGCTCCAAGACAAGGTATATTATCTCTTTCAATCAAAGAAAAAAAAGCACTTTATGCCGCCTACATGCCCTTTGTCACTAATGGCGGTTTATTTATCCCGACTAAGCGTGAATATCAGATGGGGGAAGAGGTTTTTATGTTGCTCAATTTAATGGATGAGACTGAAAGATTGCCTATTGCAGGTAAGATCATCTGGATAACACCCGCAGGTGCCGAGGGTTATCGTGCAGCTGGTGTTGGTGTGCAATTCAGTGATCAAGATGGTGGAGCTGCTCGCAATAAAATAGAAACTTATCTTGCAGGGGCCTTAGAGTCTGATAGCCCTACTCATACGATGTAATAAAGTCTTAAGTTAAGGAGCCTCTGATCAAGTCATGAACTCGTACCTTATGTCCAGAATATCCAGCTTCTACGTTAAAAATCTTCGCAATAGCCTGCTATTACGTGCGATTTTTGCCTTGAATCTAAATGTTCTGAACATAATTTACTTCGTCCAGACTTAATCAGAGGTTCCTTAAATATCATAGGATGTGCCTGACGATAAAAGGCACATCATACCGAAAGATGCACTCCGTTCCTTAGCACGCCTATATGACTGTTTAGCTTAAAGAGACAACTCTTCCTTTTCTTTTTTAACCGACTTATGCCGCACTGTAGAGCGGTATTGAGCTATTAATTCTTATTGAAATGTTTATAGATTCCCATTGTCATCTAGATCGTATAGATCTGGCTCCGTATCAAAATGATTTTAGCCTTTTTATGAAGGAGGCTGAAAATAGTAAAATTGATCACATGCTGTGCATAGCGATCGATTTGGAGTCTTACCCTGCTATGTCTAAGCTGGTAGAGAATTATCCTTCTATTTCACTGTCAGTAGGTGTGCATCCAAATGTTAAGGAAGGGCAAGACCCTAGTACTGAAGAATTAATTGCCTTAGGTAGCAATAAAAAGGTTATTGCCATTGGTGAGACAGGGTTGGATTATTTTCGTGGTGAAGGTGATCTGGAATGGCAACATCAACGTTTTAGAAATCATATTAAAGCGGCTAAGGCTTTAAATAAGCCACTGATTATTCATACTCGTGAAGCAGGTCATGACTCTTTAGATTTACTCGCTGATGAAGGCGCAGATCAAGTTGGTGGCATTATTCATTGTTTTACTGAAGATTGGGACTATGCAGTAAAAGCCTTGGATTTAGGGTTTTATATTTCATTTTCTGGCATTGTCACTTTTAAAAATGCACAGGCGATTAAAGAGGTTGCAAAAAAAGTGCCTGCTGATCGGTTTTTAATTGAAACAGACTCGCCTTATTTAGCACCCGTACCTTTCAGAGGGAAGCCTAATTATCCAACCTATGTACGATATGTAGCGGAGCACTTGGCTGAGTTAAGAGGTGTGACTGTGGAAGAAATTGCCCGTCTTTCTACGGACAATTTCAATGCCTTGTTCAAATTAAATCAATAATTTCAATCGCACGATCTAATTGCTTTTTAGTGTGATAAAAGTGGGGTGAGAAGCGAATGCCACCGCCTCTTAAGGCACAAACAACACCGTTATCTTGTAAGTGTTTATAAAGGCGATTATTGTCGATAGTTGAGTGTTTAAATAGCACAATACCTGATTTTAATTTAGCCTGTTGATCATTTAACAGTGTCAGTTTGCTATGCGTATTGATTTTATGCATTAAATACTCAGCATTTTCAATGACGCGTGACTCAATACTCTTCATGCCTGTTTCCAGTAACAAGGACAGGCTTGCAGAACAGGCATGAATACCTAGCATATTAGGGCTTCCACACTCAAAACGTTGAGCTGTTGGATGGATTGCCCACGGCTTATTTTCATAGTTATGGATATTCTCCATCATGTGCCAGCCGTATTGAGTCAGTTTGAGCTTTGAGCGGGATTCGGGATTAGTGTAAAATACCCCTAAACCTTCTGGCCCAAACATCCATTTGTGTCCATCAGCCATAACAAAGTCAGCTTGATAGGCTTGTACATCAAACTCGACTGCGCCTAAGCTTTGAATTGCATCTATACAAAAGAGAATGTTGTTTTCTTTACAAAATTGCCCTATTTTTTCTAAGTCCATGCGCAAGCCAGAAGCAAACTGAATTGAACTAATCGTTATTAAGCGAGTATTAGAATCAACCAGTGAAAATAAAGCTTCTTCAGGTGTTGCTTTTGATAACAGATTAGCTTGTTTAAATTCTACGCCTTGGTCAGCAAGCGACTCCCAAGGAATACGGTTGGAAGGGAATTCTTCATCACTACTGACGATATTGTCACCTTTGTTCCAGTTTAACCCATAAGCAACAAAAGAAATGGCTTCCGATGTGTTTTTAACCAGCGCAATATCATCTGTGGAAGCAGCATTAAGTAATGTTTTTAACTGGCTGCGAATTTCAGATTCTTTTTTTAACCAATCTAAATAATAATGTGAGCCATACATGGTATTTTGCTCTGCAAAGGCTTTAACCGCTTCTGAGGTTCTTTTTGGCCAAGGTGCAACAGCGGCATGGTTTAAATAGATTAGATTGTTGCTTGATGGAAACTCTGGATGGTTCATCGATATTTTTTGATAAAAAGAAAAGATAATACCTGATTGTTTGATTTTAGGAGGATTTTTAAAAGATTAAATCTTGGACATCAGCTAAAATTATATGGCGATAGAATAATGATTACTTGTTGTGCTTTATAGTTCGCATAAAGATACAAAAGAAACAAGGAAAATAGACAGTTTAAACTTAGTTCGTTTAAAGCTTAGGTTGACTGAAATTTGGTATACTCCGCGCGGTTAAGTTTTCGGCTTTTATCTTGAGTTAATTTTTGTTGGGAGCAAGGCACTGAAATAGGCGCATAGCAAGCTACGCAACTATTTCAGCAACGCAGCTATCAGCAAAAATCAGCCAATAGAAAACCGAAAACTTGGCCGCGCGGAGTATACACAAGACACGAAAGTTAAATGGTTTCCATTAGTAGGGACTGATTTTTCGTACTAAAAAGAGGGTTAAAGTGGATATAGCATCCTTAGTTGGTTTTTTATTAGGCATTGGTATTATCGTTGCAGCTATTGCAACCGGTGGTGATGTCATGTTGTTTGTCAATGTACCATCGCTACTGATTGTGATTGGTGGAACATTGGGTGTAAGTTTAATGCGGATTACATTATCTGATTTTTTTCGTTCATTTGGTATTTTGGGTAAAAACTTCTTTAATAAAAAAGCTGACCCCGCTACTTTGATTGAAGAAGCTGTTCGGTTAGCTGATGTGGCAAGAAAAAATGGCCTGCTTGC
>WTAG01000253.1 GCA_013139755.1 Methylomarinum sp.
TAAAGCGCTAGCTGAAATACTTGAAGTATCTATTGATACTTACCAACAGGCAGATGCACTGGCCGAAACTGTTATTCAGCTAAGAAGCTCTATCAAACCAACTTTAGAATCAGGTAATTCTAATCAACTCACCGCATCAAACCTTTCTCAGCACCCTTCTTCAGATTTAAGTATTGTAGAAAAAAGCCTGACCAAATATTTAGGTCCCATTGCCACAGTACTGGTAAAAAAACAGGCTAAAAAAAATACTACAATGGATCAACTACTAAGTTCACTTTCCAGTCATATTCCCTCAACAAAAGAACGAGAAGACTTTATGCTTAGCCTGGAGTCATCTGGCATTTTAAAAACCGGCAACAGCAGAGCAGAAAGCCAAATTCAAAGTAGCTTATATTCTCAAAGTTCTTCTAATACCAATCAAAAATTATTTCTTTCTGAACGGGATATCGAAAAATTAACCACCGAATTAATTATCTATCTCGGGCCTGTTGCCAAACACATGATTAAATCGGCACAAAAAAAAGCAAGCACTCGTGAACAACTCAATACCATACTTGCCGATAAAATACCCGACCTGAAACAACGCCAGTGTTTTTTAGATAATCAATAGCTATGCTTCAATGTGACACAGAACAATAAATAACACCTCCAATAATAGCTCTTCCCAAAAGGAGATGGTTGGGTGAGGGGAAAACAAAACAACCTAAGTCATAGTTTATTAACGATGGAATTTAGGTCTGTATCATATTTCAATATTTATCAAGATCATCACTATGAATTCACAAGCACCTCAACACAATCAGGATGATGAAGCCACCCGCATAGCACCTAAAAAAACTGAACCCACAAGTCAACATCAACAAAATTACGGCTTATTTACCAATAATCTACGAATTGAAGGGATTATTGGCGAAGGCGGTGTGGGGCGAGTATATCTGGCTTACGATAAAAGCATAGGCCGGCGAGTCGCTGTTAAAGAAACTTTAGACCCTTCTGCTGATAATAACCGTGAACTCATAAACTCCTTTATACATGAAGCTAAAATCACTGGTAAATTAGAACACCCAGGCATTATACCGATATATAAAATAGGCAATCGTCGTCACTACGGCCCCTATTATGTGATGAAATATATCAAAGGCATCACTATGGAAGAACAGTTTCGTTCTTATGATGAAAACAGCGGAGAAAATAACTTTAAACGACGGATTAAGTTGCTTGATAGCCTGATTGATGTGTGTGAAGCACTGGCCTATGCTCATTCTAAAGGCGTAATCCATAGAGACATCAAACCAAACAATATAATAAGCGGGAAATTTGGCGAAACTATTATTATTGACTGGGGCCTAGCACAAGTAATTAATGATGACGACAATACCAAGTTTTACAATAATGCCAGAAAGCACCAGCAGAGTACATTTAGTGACCTCACATCCACCACAACTGTCGGCACACCCCGTTATATGGCACCTGAACAAGTGTCAGGACATGCAAGTAAAGCCAGTGACGTCTATAGCCTGGGCGTTATTTTATTCAGGATTATCACCGGCAGACTGCCCCACACCGGTTCTGCTGATGAAGTTGAAAAAAAATTAACCAGCAATAAACCCTCTCCATCACCAATAAAATATAACCCATCAGCCCCTGCTGAACTGGTCGCTATTTGCGAAAAAGCCATTGCAAAATCAGAACTACATCGATTTACCGATGCCAGTCAACTGCTCAAGCAATTAAATGACTATCGTAGCGGTCGCATGGTTAATATTTACAGTTATTCAAAAAAAGAACTGATACAACGTTTTTTTGCTCGCAATAAATTACTGGTCTCCATGTTAAGTCTATTACTTGTAGCCATTTTAGCCGGTGCGGGGCTTGCCCTTCATTATGCCTATCAAATGAATCTTGCAAAAAACAAGGCAGAACAAGCTTTAGTAACAATTACCACATTTGGCGAAATGGCACAAAAACAGGCTCATATCATTGCTAAAACAATAAGATCTAACACTACAGCTTTATATACCGACCTGGGTATTGCCGCTAATAAACTCAGTCAATTAAATCAAGCAAATAGTATTGAAGAAAATACCATACTGTCTGACTTACAAAGTCAATACCCCAAATTTGAATCATTTTCAATTAGACAAGCTAATTCGCTTGCAGCTGAATTATCTTTAGGATGGAAAACCACCACACAAAAATACGATGCACCTATTGCAAAAGTTATAGATGGTCGATTACAAATCATTTTTCGCACGCCCATACATAAAGATGGTCTCGTTGAACGTTATCTTGAGGCCAGTATGTATCCAGAAAAGGTTATCCCCGCGCTTTTCCCTATTGCACCAGTCTCAGACTCTAAACCACAACATATATGGATAATGCGTAACGATGGTCTCATCATATATGATATGCATGCTAAATATTTGGGGAGCAACTTATTTACCGATTCAAGATACAAACAATCGCCTTCTTTATTAGCTTTTGGGCACCTTACCTTTGGTGACGATGATGGTATTGGTAATTACACCTTTATCGATAATAATCAGAAAATTGAAAAAATTGCTTCCTGGGATAGCGTCCAGTTTAATAAAACAGAACGCTGGATTATTATTGTTAATTACCCTTATTTAATTAGCGATATGTCACATAGCCCAGTAATGTAGGATGGGCAAAGCGATAGCGTGCCCATCAATCATGGATAAAGATGGGCACGGAATAAAGCGCCTTTGCCCATCCTACATTTTAATACCCTTAATTTAATGGCAGTGATGAGAAGCATAGGAACTCTCTTTTAATTATTTAAAAACACGACCATAATTAAAATATGAAGCACGATAGTGGAAGCATCAAAACTAATTATGTTGATATTAAGCAGCAGCACATCTTTTTGGCTGAAGTTATATGGCAACAAGGGATTATTTGTCAGATCGAACAGCTAGGCGAAGAAAACCCTGAATACGGTTATTTACTCCCAGGTTTTGTAGATGCGCATGTCCATATAGAAAGTTCTATGTTGACACCTGTTGAATTTTCTCGATTGGCTGTACGACATGGCACTGTTGCAACGGTTTCTGACACTCATGAAATTGCCAATGTGTTAGGTTTGGACGGTATTCATTTTATGCATGAAAATGCTGCACAAACCCCTTTAAAAATTTTCTTTGGCGCTCCCTCTTGTGTACCCGCAACACCTTTTGAAACAGCAGGCGCATGCTTAAATGCCGATCAAATAGAAAGCTTGTTTAAAACGGCTGAGACTAGCTACTTATCAGAAATGATGAATTACCCAGGAGTTTTAAAACAAGACCCTGAAGTCATGGCAAAACTGGCAATGGCACAGCGCTACGCTTTACCAATTGATGGTCACGCCCCCAATATACAAGGCGAACAGGCCAGACAATACGCACAGGCAGGTATCAGCACTGACCATGAATGCAGTACTTTAGCTGAGGCTAAGGATAAAATTGCTGCCGGCATGCAAATTCTGATACGAGAAGGTTCGGCGGCACGCAATTTTGAAGCACTGCATGAGTTAATTTCCCTTTATCCAGATAAAGTGATGTTTTGCAGTGACGACAAACATCCCGATGATTTGCAACTGGGACATATTAACCAATTAGTCGCTCGCGCTATTGCCAAAGGCCATAAGTTATATGATGTACTGCAATGTGCCTGCATCAACCCGGTTAAACATTATGGATTATCGGTGGGGCAATTAGGCAAAGGTGATGCTATGGATGCAGTGCAAGTTGCAGATTTACACTCGTTTACCCCAGTACAAACCTGGATAAATGGTCTAAGCGTTGCTAAACAGGGAACCAGTTTAATCAATTCAATCAATACACCTGAATACAATCAGTTTAATGCCAGATCAGTGCAAAAAGATGACTTTTTGATTAAAGCTAAGCGTAAAAAAATCAGGGTAATTAAAGCCTTTGATGGCGAACTAATGACTCGGGAATGGCTAACCCAGCCGAAAACTAAACAGGGCCTGATAATACCTGACATAGAAAGGGATATATTATTTTTAACTGTGGTCAATCGTTATCAACCTACTCCCCCATCAACAGGCTTTATTCACGGCTTTTGTTTAAAAGCAGGAGCATTAGCTTCCACCGTTGCTCATGATTCACATAATATTATTGCCGTCGGAGCTGATATTAATTCTCTGTGTTTAGCCGTTAATTTGCTTATTAAAAATCAAGGAGGTATCGCTGTGATAGATGCCAATCAGCAACCGCATTTATTAGCACTGCCTATTGCCGGGTTAATGAGTAACCAAGCCGGAGATAAAGTCGCAGAACACTATAGATATTTAAATCAACACGCCACACAACTGGGTTCAACATTAAAAGCTCCCTTTATGACCTTATCCTTTATGGCTCTATTGGTTATTCCAGAATTAAAGCTGAGTGACAAGGGCTTATTTGATGGTCGTGACTTTAGTTTTACTTCACTACAAATATAGAAATGGCAGACTTTATCCTTAATAAGCAATCAGTTAAAACAGATTTAGCCGATGGCTTAGTGTTGCTGGATTTTTTACGCAAGGAAAAACAATTAATAGGCACCCGAGCAGCCTGTGGCGCAGGTGATTGTGGTAGCTGCATGGTGTTATCCGGGGAGTTTAAGCAAGACCGTATGTATTACCGCCCAGTGAATAGCTGTCTGTTACCTTTAGGCCTGGTAAATGGCCAACATATAGTCACTATTGAAGGTATAAATACCGTCAGTTTAAATCCAATACAGCAAGCCTTGATTGAACAAGGTGCGATCCAATGCGGATTTTGTACACCCGGTTTAGTAATGGCAATTACCGCTTATTTCCTGAACGCTACAACTTCAACAGAGACTCTGGCGATAGATGCTGTCAGCGGTAATTTATGTCGCTGCACAGGATATGCAGGAATCAAACGAGCCTTAAAAGTATTAAACCAACAATTTGATTTAACCCACTCTACAGCCTTAAACCGAATCAATGATTTAATTAGCTGGAATATTCTGCCTTTATGGTTTGCTGATATATCAGAGCGTCTTCCTCAATTATCAACAACCGAAAAAAGATCGGCTTTCAAGACTATAAAAACAGCGACCAAAGTTGCTGGTGGCACTGATTTATGGGTGCAACAGGCTCAACAATTAGCTGATCAGACTTTGGAATTTATTAATTCAGATGAACACATCAGTCTGTCACAGCAACGCTGTACTATCAGTGCCAATACACGAATAGAAACACTACGTCTATCTTCCTTGATGCAAAAATTATTCAGCCATATTGAAACTGATTTTAAGCTGATTTGCTCTATGCCAATTCGTCAACAAGCCACGGTAGGGGGTAACCTGGTCAATGGTTCACCGATTGCTGATTTAAGTGTATTCTTTCTGGCTCTGGATGCAATGCTTATTTTAAAGTCACAGCAGCAACAAAGAGCATTGCCATTGCGACAATTTTTTAAAGACTATAAACAGACTGATTTACAGACTGAGGAACAGTTGATA
>WTAG01000542.1 GCA_013139755.1 Methylomarinum sp.
CTCATCTTTTCGTAATACTTTGTATATACGATAAGGATCTCCTTGCATGTCGACTGGTTCTTGAGCAAGATCAACAACACAACCGTCTATCCATAACTTATCTGCATCCATCAACATCAACACTTTAGGTTTGGTTTTATTTTTTAAATTGACTTCAATCACTACACCGACTTCACCATTTTTCATTTCTATCGGATTACCTATAGGATAAATACCTATACAATCGATAAACTTTAAAACTAAACCTGCATCAAAATGGCTATCTCTACATTGCGTCAGGATATTGATCGCTTGCAAATGCAAACGCCCGTTTTGATAAATGCGATCACTGGTAATGGCATCATAAGCATCCACAATACTCACTAAACGCGCATAGACTGAAATACCCGATTGATCTAACCCTCGAGGATAACCCGAAGCATCTAACTTCTCATGATGCGTATACGCAACATCGACTGCGCCAGGGTATGCATCACGTGCAGACATAATAATATCACGCCCCAACGTTGTATGAGATTGCATAATCTTTGCTTCATCATCTGTCAACTTTCCCGGCTTATTCAGCACCTCCGTTGGAATCTTCATTTTCCCCATGTCGTGCAGCAAACCACACACACCTATATGATTAAGATCTTCAACTGAATAATTCAAATGTCTTGCAAGTAGAATAGATAAAATACAAACGTTTAAACTATGCTGCGATGTATATTCATCCTGATTTTTTAACTGCGTTAACAAAATCATGGTGCTGGGTGATTCCAAAACTTGGTCGACGCAATCTGCTACCGCCTCTTTTGCTGCTTTAACATTTAACTGGTTACCAAAACGTATATCATCCATCATCCCTTTGACCAAAGAACTGGTTTCTTGATAAACAGATTTAGAGTCTTCAAAGGCTTTTAGAAAAGATTTTTTTGACTTACTAGAAACAGCACCATGAACCGTTTTCTGGCGAACGCCGTCTACTTCCACATAATCACAAACTTTTTGAACCGCCTGAATATCAGCTTGTGTCTTAAGATCAAAGCCTTGTAATAAAAAAGGAGCGTCTTCCCAAAGAATATCTAACTTACTAACAAACATACCTATTCTTAGCTCATTAACATGTATTCTCATCACTATAGTTCCTCTCTCACTCTAATTTTGGAGCCAAGTTTTCTTGTTGTGGTTTTATATACTCCTGATAATTAATAGCAATCTTAACCCCCACAAAACGCCCAGCCATTTTAATGACCTCATCGGTATCTTTATCAAAGGTTAATTTCACATCGCTTAACGCCCGGTACTCATAACCCTCTTCTATCCCTTGTGTCTCTAATTGAAAATGATACTGATAAACAGCCTGCTGCTTTCCTGCATCTTCTATCAATAATGGCTCACCTAATTGGCTGAGTACCTGTGCTTTTTTAGGTAAATCAGCCGCAATCTTTTGCATTAAATCGGTATTTACTATCAACTGCCTTTTTTCTGTGTTAATTTTTGCATCACCTAAAGATCGCAAAGAGACTTCAAGAAACTCAGCAGGGGCAATTTGTAAAAACAGAGGTGAAAAAGACCAACGGGTTAATCGGTCTTCCTCGTTAAAAATCAAATCAAAATAAAACTTAATCTCAGGTTGTATAATAGCGCCTTGCTCATCCACTTTTCGAAACCAGTAACGCCAGCGCTTACCGCTCCCCATCTTATCAGCAGCACTTGGCTGTAACTTTGATATAGAAATAAAGTCATCACTGTAAAGTATTGGATCTTTAAAATAAACGCTAAATTCATCACTTGCTGTAATAGAAAAATGTTGATCAAACTCGCCCATCTGCAAATAGGTTCGATAAGCACGTACCCAGTAAAAACAACCTGTTAACATACTTAATAAAAGCAATAAACAAACCCAGCGAACCAATTTAATCATAGCGATTTATTACATCATACTAATGCCGTGTTGTGGAATCATTTTCAACAGTCTGCTCAGACAACAGGCCTGCCACATCGACTTTATCAAAGCTATATTGCTTTCCACAAAACTGACAGTCCACCTCAATGCTTCCTTTCTCTTGCAGAATAGCGTCCAGCTCTTTTTTGCCCAGAGAGACTAACGTTGTTTCTATTTTTGCAGAAGTACAACCGCACTCAAACACAATGGGTTCAGCCTTAAACAATCTGACTTTTTCCTCATTAAATAAACGATACAATATCTCTTCACTATCTAGCGTCAACATTTCATCTTTTGTTACGGTATTGGCTAGCGTAGAAATACGCTCCCAATCTATTTCGTAACTTTTTTGAGTTGGTAATTCTTGTAAAAATAACCCGGCCGCATGTGTTTCATTGGCAAACAACCAAACTTGCGTTTGTAATTGCTCTGATTGCAAAAAGTATGAGCTAATGGTATCGGCTAACTGACTCCCTGTTAATGCCACAACCCCTTGATAAGGCTTACCTTGTTTAGGCTCTACTGTAATCACCAAACGCCCATCACCCATCATTTCAGATAAAGTCCCTTTAGCCTCATCACCCTGGCTGCGCGCCAAGCCACGTATTTTTTTATCATGCGTCGATTGTGCAACCAAAGCCTTTAATGCGCCACTGCCTTGCGCTTGCAGAATCAGAGAACCATCAAACTTAATCGTGGCAGATAATAAAACTGAAGCTGCCATAGCTTGCCCCAACTGTTCTTGTACTTCAGTCGTCAATTGCTGATGCTGCTTAGTATCTTGCCAGCTTTTTTCTAAGCGCACCCATTCACCTCTTACGCCTAACTCTTCAAATAAAAACCGTCTTAAACAATCTTGTTCTTTCATTTATTTTTTACTTGTATTAATAATAGTGCTAATTATAGTCTCAATTAATCTCTTATGCTTACAACAGAAAGTCATTTCATCACCGGAAACACAATGACGCCCCCTTTTCCTGATCATTTACAAAAAGCCTTATTTGGCTTAGGTTGTTTTTGGGGAGCTGAAAGAAAATTCTGGCAACAAGCAGGGGTTTTCAGTACCGCCGTTGGTTTTACTGGTGGTAATACCAGCAACCCAAGCTATAAAGAAGTCTGTAGCGGCTTAACAGGACACAATGAAGCGGTGCTTGTTATTTTTGACCCAAAAATAATTTCATACCAACAGTTACTTAGTCTTTTTTGGGAATCTCATAATCCGACACAAGGCATGAGACAGGGGAATGATATTGGCACGCAATATCGCTCAGGCATATACACTTTTAACGAAACACAAGAAAAGAGTGCCCAAGAGTCTAAAGTACACTATCAAGAAAAAATACATGCTTCAGGGTTCGGGAAGATAACAACGGAGATACTCAGCGCCCCCACATTTTATTATGCAGAAGACTATCATCAACAATATTTAACCAGGAACCCTCAGGGATACTGCGGTTTAGGTGGACTAGGCGTTAATTTTAATTAAAAACCTACAGGCAAAAAAAAAGCAGTTAAATTAACTGCTTTGAAGTCTATTTTAGGAATAACATAACGCAACTTTCGCTGTTTAGCTCCAAGAGCCTTAAAAGTTAAATGTATAATAGCAATAGTTTTGTCAAGTTAAAATGTGACAAATTGTCGCAGTACCAAAAATCCTTACTCTTTGCAAGACATTTAATGAGTTTAATAAATAAGTATAAGATATTGATATATAATAATATTAAACCAAAATACCCACTAAAACAGTCGATTATTAACCATTAAAAA
>WTAG01000344.1 GCA_013139755.1 Methylomarinum sp.
CTACATTAATATTATTTACCCTATAAAAGAAAGCCTCTGGCTGTACTGCGGACTAAAGCCCGCCATACAACTCACAACTTAAGCTTTAGGCAAAGTAACACCTTCTTGCCCTTGATATTTCCCACCTCTATCTTTATAAGAGGTTTCGCAGACTTCATCGCCACCAAAAAATAACATTTGTGCTACGCCTTCGTTAGCATAAATTCTTGCGGGTAGTGGTGTGGTATTAGAAAATTCTAAAGTCACATGACCTTCCCACTCAGGTTCCAGTGGCGTTACATTTACGATAATACCGCAACGTGCGTAGGTGGATTTACCTAAACAAATAGTTAAAACATCACGTGGAATACGAAAATATTCAACTGTGCGCGCTAATGCGAAAGAATTTGGCGGGATAATACAAACATCTGATTTAACATCGACAAAACTTTCTTCCGCAAAGTTTTTAGGATCAACAATTGCAGAGTTAATGTTGGTAAATATCTTAAACTCATCAGAACAGCGGACATCATAGCCGTAACTGGATGTACCATAAGAAATAACTCGCCCTTGCTGTGAGTCTCTTACTTGTCCGGCTTCAAATGGTTCTATCATGCCATTTTCTTCCGCCATGCGGCGTATCCATTTATCTGATTTTATACTCATATTTCTGTTTCTAGGGGATCTAAAATAATCGCATAAGATACCATATTTAAGTGATAGAGCGGACTTCAGTCCGCAATATTAAGTATTAAATTAAGAATTTTGAATTACAATATTAGGAAACTTGCTGCTGTAATCTTTCCCTTTTAAAGCCAGTTTTCCGGCCATTTTACGGGCAATTGCTTTATAAATTTCAGCAGGGCGACCATCTGCATCAGCGACTACCGTTGGTCTGCCTGAATCAGCAAATTCGCGAATCTTAATATCCAGAGGTAATGAGCCTAAGAGATCAATATTATTTTTCTTAGCCATCGATTCACCACCACCTTGACCAAAAATAGCTTCTTCATGACCACAGTTGCTACAAATATGCATGCTCATATTTTCAATCACACCAAGAACTGGGACCTTAACCTTTTCAAACATACCTAGGCCGCGTTGTGCATCAATTAAAGCAATATCTTGTGGAGTAGTTACAATCACCGCAGCCGTCACTGGTATTTGTTGTGCCAAAGTTAATTGAATGTCGCCTGTACCAGGTGGTAAATCAACAATCAGGTAATCAATATTATCCCAGTTAGTATCTTTTAATAGTTGTTGCAGGGCATTAGTAACCATAGGACCACGCCAAATCATAGGCTGGTCTTCTTCTATTAAATAACCGATTGATATGGTTTGAACTCCAAATGAAATTTTTGGATTCATGGTCTTGCCATCATCACTAGCAGGATAGCCTGATAAACCCAGCATGGTTGGAATACTCGGTCCATAAATATCGGCATCAAGAATGCCGACATTTGCACCTTCTGCGGCTAAAGCTAAAGCTAAATTAACAGACGTTGTTGATTTACCCACCCCCCCTTTACCTGAAGCAACGGCAATAATATTTTTTACATTGGGGATAGGTTTTAAGCTCTGTTGAACTGAATGGGAAATGATATTAACGTTCACATCAACAGTAATCTTGCCAATGCCAGGAAGTGTTTGTAGTTTTTCTTCAACCGCCGTTTTTAATTGAGCGAGATAGCTTTTAGCAGGATAACCTAGCTCAATTGTTACCTTAACATCAGTGCCCTCTACAGCTATTTGTTTAACAGATTTAGAGGATACTAAATCGGTTTCTACATTAGGGTCAATTAAGGATTTAAGCAGATTTTCAACGTCTACTTTGGTGATTTCTGTCATGAGGGGCTCCAGTTAATAATAATAACCTAGTATTTAAGTCAGGATATAATACCATTATTATACAAATTAGCATCGAGCGAGATAAAGCTAATTAACATAATGAGATTTAATGGATGTGATTCAAGTGAAGAATCTTAAAATAATCATTGTTGATTCAAGATCATGAAAAAAACACTATTTTATGTAATAATAATCGGTTCGTTTTTGTCGCGCCAATCATTTACCCATGTCTGATAGAAAAATTCTTGTTACCAGTGCTTTACCTTATGCCAATGGGCCTATCCACTTAGGTCATCTGGTTGAATATATTCAAACCGATATTTGGGTACGATTCCAAAAACAGCGTGGCCATCAATGCCATTATGTTTGTGCGGACGATACTCATGGCACACCGATCATGCTACGCGCAGATCGCGAAGGTATTACACCCGAACAATTAATTGCACAGGTTGAACAAGAACACCGGGCAGATTTTGATGAATTTGGCGTTGCTTTTGATAATTACCACACCACGCATTCGACAGAAAACAAAGAATTATCGGCACTGATTTATACCCGTTTACGCGACGGTGGACATATCAGTAAACGCACGATTACTCAGGCATTTGATCCGGTAAAAAACATGTTTTTACCGGATCGCTTTATTAAGGGTGAATGCCCTAAGTGTGGCGCAAAAGATCAATACGGCGATAACTGTGAAGCCTGTGGCGCGACATATGCACCGACTGAATTAAAAAATGCCGTGTCTGTGGTTTCCGGTGAAAAACCGATAGACAAAGATTCTGAACATTACTTTTTTGATTTGGGCGATTTTGCTGAAATGTTGAAAGACTGGACTACAGCAGAAGGAAATCTACAGCCAGAAGTTAAAAATAAAATGGCTGAATGGCTGGAAAATGGCTTACAGCAATGGGATATTTCTCGTGATGCGCCTTATTTTGGTTTTGAAATCCCTGATGCTCCAGGCAAATACTTTTATGTTTGGCTAGATGCGCCGATTGGTTACATGGCCAGCTTTAAAAACTTGTGTGATAAGAAAGGTTTAGATTTTGATGAGTTTTGGGCCAAAGACAGTGATGTAGAGCTATATCACTTTATCGGTAAAGATATTATTTATTTCCACGCCCTATTCTGGCCAGCCATGTTAAGTGGCGCAGGATTTAGAACGCCGAGTGCGGTTTTCTCTCACGGTTTTTTAACCGTCAATGGCGAGAAAATGTCTAAATCACGTGGCACATTTATTAAAGCGCGTACTTATTTAGAACATTTAAACCCTGAATATCTGCGCTATTACTTTGCAGCTAAATTGACTGATGGCATTGATGATCTGGATTTAAACTTTGATGATTTCAGCCAACGGGTCAATTCCGATTTAGTCGGTAAAGTTGTTAATATTGCCAGCCGATGCAGTGGCTTTATCAAAAAACGTTTTGATGGCAAGCTTTCAACACAGTGCGCTGAACCTGAGTTGTTCCAACAATTTATTGATGCTAATGGCTCAATTGCCGAATGTTATGAAAACCGTGAGTTTGGTAAAGCTATGCGCGAGATTATGGCCTTAGCAGATAAAGCCAACCAATATATTGACGAGAAAAAGCCCTGGCTAGTTGCCAAAGAAGAAGGCAAAGATGCAGAGCTGCATGACATCTGCTCTATGGGCATTAACTTGTTCCGCTTATTAGTTGCTTACTTAAAACCGGTGATTCCTGTGTTAGCAGAAAATGCAGAAAGCTTCTTAAACATCGACTCGCAAAACTGGCCTGCTGATGCACAACCGTTGCTAGATCATGAAATTAATAAATTCAAACCATTAATGACACGAGTTGAAGCTGACAAAATTGCAGCAATTGTTGAAGCCTCTCAAGAAAATTTAGAAAAAATAGCGGAGCCTGAGGTTAAAAAATGGGACCCTATCGCTGAAACGATTGAATTTGACGATTTTGCTAAAATCGATTTACGCATCGCTAAAATTGTAAAAGCAGAACATGTAGAAGGCGCAGGTAAATTGTTGCAATTAACGGTAGATATTGGTGATGAGACGCGCAATATTCTTGCAGGGATTAAGTCAGCTTACGCGCCGGAAGATTTAGAAGGTAAATTAACCGTAGTAGTAGCCAATTTAAAGCCTCGTAAAATGCGTTTCGGTTTATCCGAAGGCATGGTACTAGCGGCAGGCCCTGGTGGTGAAGATTTATGGGTATTAAACCCCGATCAAGGCGCACAAGCGGGAATGCGGGTTAAGTAATATTTAAGGACGTGATGTAGGATGGGCAAAGCAGCAGCGTGCCCATCTTTTATGTAGAAAAATAAACACGATATTTTAATATTTGATCATCCAACATATTAATTAAAGAGATAAACCATGTTTTGTTATCACTGCCAAGAAGCTAAAAAAAATACCGTTTGTGATACGGCTGGTATTTGCGGTAAAAAAGCCAATGTTTCAAGTCTTCAGGACATGTTGATGTACAGCCTTAAAGGCTTGGCATTTTATAGCGAACCTGCTGAAGAATTCGGCTTGGTCAGCAACAAAACCCATCAGTTTATCGCCAAAGCATTATTCTCAATGGTGACAAATGTCAACTTCGCACCGGCTGAATTTGTGGATCTAATTGATCAAGCGGTTAAGCGTAGAAACACCATTCGCCAGCAGTTTTTATTCGCCTATCAGCAAAAACATCAGCAAGCATTTGACCAGCCAATACCTGAAGAAGCTGAGTGGCAATATGATGCGATTGATGAGGTCGAATTTACCGATAAAGGCGCAACAGTCGGTGTAGAACAGCACATGAAAGCACTTGATGCAGATGTTCTGGCGTTACAGGAATGTTTATTATATGCCGTCAAAGGTCTGGGGGCTTTGGCTGTGCATAACTTGGAGATGGGAATTGAAGATGTTGAGCAATACCATTTTATGCAACAGGCATTATGTTTTAGTCTAAATAAAAGTAACACGTTAGATGACATTTTAAAAATGACGCTACGTAGTGGTGAGTTAGGCTTAGATGCAATGGCGCAGCTAGAAAAAGCTAATAGCAAAAAATTTGGTCACCCTGAACCGACTTCGGTTTACCTTGATACCTGGGAAAAACCCGGTATTTTAGTTTCGGGACATGATCTACAAGATATTGAAGACTTACTGGAGCAGACTGCTGGCACAGGTATTGATATTTATACCCATGGTGAAGCCATTTCTGCCCATGCTTATCCAGCAATGAAAAAATACTTCAATCTAGTAGCAAATTACGGGGGCGCATGGCAAAGCCAAAAAACAGAATTTCCTAAGTTTAATGGCCCTGTTTTAGTCACTACCAAC
The DNA here is from genome assembly GCA_013139755.1 of Methylomarinum sp. The sequence continues at coordinate 5,144 of WTAG01000344.1, forward strand.
AGTGTGCAACAGCCGAAAAAAACCTATCAAGACAAGTTATTTACCACAGGTATGGTTGCTTGGCCGGATGTGACTCATATTGCAGACCGTAAACCGGGGCAAAGAAAAGATTTTAGCCAAATTATCGAACTAGCCAAACAATGTGAAGCACCCAATCCATTAACCGAAGGGCAGTCGACAACAGGCTATGGTATTCAGGCGCTTTCTGGTTTAACAAGCAAAATTGCCGAAGCCATTAAAACCGACAAAATTAAACGTATTCTGGTGCTGGCGGGAACAGATGGTCGCCACAAAGAACGCCGTTATTACACTGAGTTAGCTGAAGCTTTGCCAAAAGATACGCTTATCATTAGCGCAGGCGATAGCAAATACCGTATATATCAACAGAATTTCGGTCAAATTGAAGATATTCCACGCTATCTTGATGTAGGGCAAAGTAGTGATTTTGGCGCTATCATTGAATTTTTAAAACAGCTACAACAAGCGCTTGGATTAACTGAATTAAATGCCTTACCTGTCAGTTTTAATATTGCCTGGTACGAACAAAGAACCATTTTAATGATGCTGGCTTTATTTGCCTTAGATTTTAAAAATGTGCGTGTTGGCCCTACTTTACCGCCATTTTTTACAGAGAATATATTGAAGTTACTTGAAGATAAATATGCTTTAAAAGGCATAGATACTGTAGAAAATGACATAGCCGCGCTAATGGCTGGAAACTAATGCTTAATCAAGCATTAGTAGATCAAATTGATGCGCTGTTACCTCAAACACAATGTACGCAATGTGGATATAAAGGCTGCCTGCCTTATGCACAAGCCATTAGTGATGGTATTGCAGAAATAAATCAATGCCCCCCAGGAGGCGCAGCAGGTATAAGTAAACTGGCGACATTATTACGCGTGGAAGAACAACCGCTTAATTCTGAATTTGGAAGCGAAAAACCGAGACAAGTTGCCTTTATTATTGAGCAAGATTGTATCGGCTGTACCAAGTGCCTTCCACCCTGTCCGGTAGATGCCATACTTGGTGCCAACAAACAAATGCATACCATCCTTACTGCCGATTGTACCGGTTGTGAATTATGTATCGCACCTTGCCCTGTTGATTGCATTATCATGAAAGACATCGACAATCCTGTTCAGTGGGATCAAGCAGCAGCTGACAAAGCGCGCCAGGCATTTCAAAACAAACAGCAACGCCTAGAAAAACAAGTACAAGAAAAAGCAGAGCGCCTAAAAAAACAAAAACAGATGCTGGCAAAACTCAAAGCAAAAAAATAAACAGCGGAAGAACTTTTCTCTAACTTCCCGTATAATCTTAGGTTCCAAACAAAATGCGCCCGTAGCTCAGCTGGATAGAGTGTCGCCCTCCGAAGGCGAATGTCGGAGGTTCGAGTCCTCTCGGGCGCGCCATTAAGCCATTGAAAGATAAGGAATTAATCGATAGGACTTAATGATTGTTTTGGCTTTGATTTTCTGAGTTGACACTGAGTTGACGTTTTAAATAAATTTCGTCTTTTTGATACCTCATAATATTATAAATATCGGCAACCCTTGCCAAAATATTTTATTTGACCAGCCTATGTATTAATATTGTTTCCAAATAATATAGAGTCAAGTTGGTAACTAGCTAAACGAGAAGGGTATGTTTCCTCGTCATTGGAGTTAGTTGCAGACTCAAGCCTGTCTTTTGATGGGTTTTTGTTTATGGTCTCTAAAATAATTAGACACCTAAATTTATTGGGCTTAATACAGTGATTTACTTATCCCCCCCCCTTATAAAAAAGACAACACTATTAGTATTAAATTTATAGGTCATTTATAATTTAATACATTACTTTGCTCTAGTGCCCCGTTTGGACGTTCATTACTGTCATTATTAGGTGAAAGTGTCGCAAAGGAGGTCTGATTGTCAGTATCGGATGGAGTTGTCTCGGACTTCTCCCAAAGTAATTTTATTTCTAGCTAACAGATTTGTTTATGTTTACACTAGAGTTGTCAGGTTAGGCTGAAAAATGTCTTTATATCGCTGATAGAAGCCGTTACTTGTCCCGGCCTTTGACGCTCGGGATCGCGGGTAATAACTTCGCTTGTATTAAATGGTATTGCCAATCTTTCGGCTAAGACTGGAGCAGGACGGTAAGTAAAAAGCCAATGGCATCGATTGGTCTAGTGCTCCGCAACTTCTACCCAATACCTTGGAATATGCAGGTATTGGTGGCTATTTTCCACCAACTAACAACCCTGCATTTTTCCTAAACCACATCAGCAAACAGCTCATCAGCCTCTTGTTGGGCTATGTCTGTTGCTGTACTCTCACCAAAATCAGTTTTATTCTCTGCCACCATGTAGTTAGCAGTCTCAAGAAAACCAAAACAAATAGCATCCCATAAATCAGGACTACCCAACCCCTCCCATTCCTTAGCACCTTTTTGGGGTACCTTAATTTTCCCCTTTTCAGTCCATGCTTTTGGTATTCGGCTGGACTGATCAAGCAATACATTTCTATAATCATAAGTAAGGATTGATAAACGCCCGTCCTTTGCTGCTCTAGCTGTTTGATGCATGGCCTGCGCCCTTAGATTAAGGTACCGCTCTTTATTCATATTTCTAAAGCATGGGTTACCCCAATTGACACGAATAACGACCTTTCCAGCGTCCTCTAAATCCTGGCAAACATTAATACCCAAACCGCCAGCATCAACCACATAAGTTATATTGCTATACCCGTCACCCGCCTCTGTGATTGAAAATGAAAACTTGTTAGACCGTATTTTATTAGTCAACAAAGGAATAACCATCACTTCCATTCGCCTGGCTTCTGGGCCAATATCGCCATAACCAATTACCCGACCAATAACAACCGCCGACTTATCCCTTAATCCTTCGCCTGAAGCAATATCCCCAAGACTAAACCATCCATAGCTCTCACTATCCTTGATAATTCTTCCGCGCTTATACATGGCTTCAGCTACTTTAAGGCTCATCATGTGTTTTGACGAGTCTTGAGGAAATATCCCTGATAACCTTACATTCCTTTCGTCATCATCATATTGTTTCCATAACTCCAGCAATGAATCATCACTGGCAAAAGGTGAGTCAAACGAGTCAAAAACTAATGGTGTCCAATCCCCTCCATTCCTAATGGCTAAATCGTTATGTGTGCGATAGAAAAAGCCTGCATTTCTAGTGGGCTGACTGGTCAACAACATTCTATTGTGCTGCTCAGTTAACGCACCAGATAAGGTGGTTAAAACGGTATCAGGCAAGGTGGATGCTTCATCACCAATAATTAAAAGCCATTCACCATGTCTACCCGCCATTTTATTAGCGGTCTTTTCATTAGCCGTTTTACTCTCGACAAACCAAACCTGCTCAAAACCTTTGATTCTGCATGAAGCATTAGCCAGTATTTCTACATAATCAGCAATCCAACCATGATGTCCTCGTCTAATCCTCTCTAAAGCAACGCCAATTTCTTTCCATAAGGTTACTTTTAACTGATCCATGTCATTAGCGGTAAGCAATGTCACCGACATGGGATAACAAAGC
>WTAG01000628.1 GCA_013139755.1 Methylomarinum sp.
ACGGGTTTGCCAAGGTAGCCCTTTGCCCCTTGTCGAAGCCCCCATAACTTATCTGTTTCTTGATTTTTTGAAGATACAATAATGACGGGTATATCTTGTGTTTCTGATTCTCTACTTAAACGCCGGGTTGCCTGAAAACCATTAAGTTTAGGCATAACTACATCCATAAGAATTAGGCTAGGTTTTTCGTTGTGAGCAGCTTCAATTGCTTGTTCACCATCTTCAGCAGTAATAATTTGATGATTATGTTTTTCCAACATCTTCTTGAGGACGTAAATCTCAGTTGGAGAATCGTCGGCAATGAGGATTAGGGCCATAGCTTTTACACATCCTTGGTTTTATTTAATAGGTGTGTACGAATCGCACCAAGTAAGTCTTCACGAGTGAATGGTTTGGTGAGATATTGTTCTGCGCCAGCTACTCGTCCTTTAGCGCGATCAAATAGACCATCTTTACTAGAAAGCATGATAACTGGAATATCACTAAAATTAGGATTGCTTTTAACCAGTGAACAGGTTTGATAACCATCTAAGCGAGGCATCAGAATATCAATGAATAAAATATCAGGGCGCTGGTTGTTAATAATGGGAAGTGCTTCAAAGCCATTTTCTGCAGTAAGTACTGTGCATCCTGCATTTGAAAGTAATTTCTCAGCTGTACGGCGAATAGTCTTACTATCATCGATCACCATTACTTTTAGACCGGTAAACTCTGTTTGCTCATCACTCACGCTAAAATAATATCCATTATAAAAATACGTCTGACTTAACAGATAATGAAGATAACCCATTTTGTACAATCAGGCTAGTAGTAGGATAAGAAAAGTTATCCTTGCTAGATCTTGCTGTTTCATAAGAAAATGAAGTATGAATGACATGTTATTTTGAAACTGTGCTCCAATTCACATGTCTTAGCTTATTCTCTATATTTCAGGTTAATAATTATGACTTCTGGTGTTCCACATTTAACAACCGCCTTAACAGGACCTTTGTTACAGCTTGAATCACACCTTTTGGCTCACCAACTAGAGGTAGAATCATGGCTGAGAGAGCAGTGGTTGCAAACGCCTGCACCGTTTTATGCTTCTGTTGATCTACGCAATGCAGGCTTTAAATTGGCACCTGTTGATACAAATTTATTCCCCGCAGGCTTCAATAATCTTAATCCAGATTTTATGGCATTATGTATCCAGGCCGTTCAGGCTGCGGTAGAAAGAGTCTGTCCGCGTGCACGCCGAGTATTAATTGTTGCTGAAAATCATACGCGTAATTTGTTTTATTTGGAAAGTTTAGAAACCTTGCGCCAGATTTTTGAAAAGGCAGGGCTTGAGGCTCGAATTGGTAGCTTGCGAGATGATTTGATTGAGTCTGTGAAAATAGAGTTACCATCAGGGGCAGAATGTCAGTTGGAACCTTTATTGCGCGTTGGTGATAGGGTAGCAGTGGGTGATTTTTCACCCTGTTTAGTCTTACTTAATAATGATTTGTCCGCAGGTCGCCCAGCCATTCTAGAAAATCTAGAGCAACAGGTAGTACCACCATTATCAGCAGGATGGTCAGATCGTAAAAAGTCGGACCACTTTTCGCATTATCATACTGTGGCTAATGAGTTTGCAAAGCAGATAGATATCGATCCATGGCTAGTTTCACCTCTCTCGTTGCAGTGTGGAGAAGTTGATTTTATGGATAGAAGTGGTAGTGACTGTTTAGCTAAAAATGTTGAGAGTATGCTTATTTCTATTCAGAAGAAATATGATGAATATGGTATTAATAAAGAGCCATTTGTCGTGGTTAAAGCCGATTCTGGTACCTATGGTATGGGAATTATGACAGTAAAAAGTGTTGATGAAATTACCAGCTTAAATCGTAAGCAACGCACTAAAATGGCCTCAGCCAAAGAAGGGATGAGGGTTGAGAATGTATTAGTGCAAGAGGGTGTTTATACTTTTGAAACACTAGGGGAAGAAAATGCGGTTGCCGAACCAGTGATTTATATGATGGATCACTTTGTGGTCGGTGGCTTCTATCGTGTTCATACTGGACGAGGAGTCAACGAGAATTTGAATGCACCAGGCATGCACTTTGAACCTTTAGCATTTGCTCAATCGTGTATTACACCGGACAAACAAGAACTACCTGATGCCGAACCAAACCGTTTTTATGCCTATGGTGTTATTGCCAGATTGGCTTTGTTGGCTGCAGCCAGAGAGTTGGCTTAGTTCATATTTTCACTTAAATAGGCAATAGTCATTGTTTGATTATGTAATTGACTATGACCATCATCTTCACCTGAACAAATTTCACCATTGGAATAAAATCCAGTGATACCCGTTTGCATGCCTAATAGACGTTGAACGGCAAAAACTTCATCAGAGATTTGTTCTTTCATGACGAGTTTACGGCCGACACAGCTAACACAAATGGCAACAGCCTTATTATTAGTATTAATACCTTTATTTAGAATCTGACGTGCAGCATCGCTAGCACCATTGACCAGCATATCATGATCAGATTTAAGGAAGCGGATCGTCAAGCCTGCTTTAACATTACCAAAAAAGGTAAGACTATTATTGCTTTCATCGACAGCGGCTACCGTTCTTATAACGGATATGCT